>JAJXWE010000019.1 GCA_021781775.1 Pseudomonadota bacterium
CGAGCTGATAGTACGCGGGGTCGTACTGCGCGCTGGCCGGATCCAGCTGCGGCGTCAGCCAGTGATTGGCGCCGGTGTATTCGTCGTCCATGCGGACGAACGCGCTGTGGCTGAAGAGTCGGAAGTCGTACTGCAGGCCAAGCGACACGGTGACCGGTGGGGTGGGCGTGCCGGCTTGACCCGAACCGCTTTCACCGGTGATGGCCTCGCCAGAGACCACGAGGTTCACCGGAGCGCCGCCCGCGGCTCCCGGGAAACCCGCACTTTGCGTGAACCGCGCATCGGTGTAGCCGGCGGTCAGGTTGGCCGTGAGGTGACTAGTCAACAGCAACTCCGCCTGCAGGTCCACGCCCTTGACGACGGCGGAGCCGAGATTGTCGATGAAGGAGATCTGGCAGATCGGCGGAACTACGGTCTGCTGGATGTTATTCCACTGGATGTAGTAGGCGCTGGTGGACAGACTCACGCGCTGAGCGAACCGATTCTTGGCGCCGATCTCGAAGCTGTTGACTGTGTCGGAATTGAACGTCTGCGGCGATTGTTGGATGCCAAAATTCTGGAAGTCCGTAGCACAGGCCGCGTACGGTACCGGGTTATTGGCGCCGCCCGGGCGGAATCCCTTGGCATACGTCGCGTAGAACAGATTATCCGGGTTCATCTGATAGGCAAGACTGACTTTCGGCGTGAAAGCATTCTGGCTCTCGGAGCCGCTGCCGGTCTGCGCGTTCAGAAACAGCTGTGGCCCGCCGGTCAGGGTGTTGAACGTGTACTTCACATGCGATTCACGCAAGCCGACCGTGAGTTTCCACTGATGGGTGAAGGCGTACGTGCCCTGCCCGTACCACGCGTATTGCGTGTCGGTGGAATGCGTCTGCAGGAAGTACGAGTCGTAGGGGAAGCGCGGATCATAGGGCAGTGGACCCACGTCCGCGCCGGTCGCCGCGTTGTAGACGTAGAACGGGCACTGGAAATTCGTTCCCGGGCAAGTGTACGGCGTTCCGTAGTAGGCCTGAGTCAGCTCGTTGAGCAGCGGGTCGTGGATCTGTTCGAGATAGGTCTGGCGGTTGCGACTGAAGAACAAGCCGGTGGTCCACATGAACCTGGCGTTCGGGTTGTTCGACTGCAGTCGAATCTCCTCCACGAGGTTCTGCTGGCCGTTGCCGACGGTCGCAGGCGCGCGGTAATTGGTGGCGCCGGCGGGCAGGTGCACGCCACTGGCATCGAGCAGCAGCGGCAGGTTGTTCGCGACCGAAAAGAACACCGCGCTCTGATAGAAGCCGAGGTTATACAGCGTGCCTTCGTAACCGCTGGTCTCCTGGCGGTGGTAGTAGGCGACGTTGTTGATGAGCTCGACGCTACCGAAGTTGCCCGAGATGCGCAACGCCGGCAGATAGAATTTATCCGGGATCTGGCGCAGATCAGGATCGGCGCTGACGAAGTGGTTACTGCCCGGATTGGAATACAGCGGCCAGTAGTCGTTGGTATTGTGCGCGTTGCGGCTCTGGTACATGAACGACGGCCGCGCCGTCCAAATGTCATTGATCTTCCAGACAGCCTCCAGGCGGAACATCTTCCAATTGACGTAATTGGCGTTGGGCTGCACCGAGGCGAGGGTCACCGGATTGATTAGGTCGACGTAGCCGCCCTCGTGCCTGTAATACAGGTCAGCACGGATGCCCAGTCGCCCGGAGACGATCGGCGTACCGGCGGCGACTCCAGCCTCGTACCCCGGCGCTCCGCCCTGCGTGTCCTCGATCGTCATCTTGCTGTACAGGCTCGTGCGCGTCAGGCTCGCCGGTGTCGTGATGTAGCGGACGGTACCGCCCTCGGAGCCGGCACCGAACAGCGTGCCCTGCGGGCCGCGCAGCACCTCGATGCGTTGCAGGGCAAAGGCTACCGGCAGCGCCTCGTCGGGGTCGAACGCCAGGGCGCGCATCTGGATCGGGGTATCGTTGATGTAGATGCCGGTCGTACCCGAGCCGCCATCGTTGGCGATGCCGCGGATGGCAATGTTGTGGGTGCCCGTGTCGTCGATGTGGATTCCGGGGATGAAGCGCGCCAGCTGCTGGATATCCGAGATGCCGCGCATATCCATTTGCGACCGAGACAGCGCCGAGATGCTCATCGGCACCTTGCTGATCGGCTCGGCGCGGCGCGTGGCGGTAACCACGATCTCCTTCAGCCGAGGAACATTGCTTTGCGCCGCCAGCACCGGCGCGGTGCCGAGCAGACCGAAAGTGGTGAGCAGGACGGCCCAGCCGGCCGACGCTGGACGATGAGATGTCTGGATAGCCTGACGCTGATCGAGCATGACGCGAACTCCCGTAGTCCCCGGAACAGTGTTCTGATCGAGTGCGTAGACGCGCCCGCCCCCCATCTGGACACGCTCTGCGATGCCCGCCGATATATCGATTAACAATACTTATAAATCGGCTGTAGCACTGTAACGCAGCGGACGTCGCGACGTCAAACCCGCCTATCGGTAACCGATAGGGTTATATACTTCGCGGATGGCCAGCAAGACGAAGCGCCCGCCGGAGAACAGACTCTCGGGCAAGACGCGTAGGGACGCGCGACCGGCCGTGGCGGCGACGCACGATCCACTCTTCAACGATTCTGCGCAGAAGGCCCTGGCGGTGCTCGAAGCCTTCGGCAGGGGCCGGCGGATCCTCAAGCTCACCGAGGCGGCCGAGTTCGCCAGCATCAGCCGAGCATCGGCACAGCGCTGCATTCATACCCTCGAGGTGTTGGGTTATCTGCGACGCGACCGGCGCGGAACAGGCTGGGCGCTTACGCCACGGGCGCTCGGATTCGCCCACGCCTATTTGTCGGGGTACCGCCTGATCGAGCAGGCGACGCGCCACCTCGTCGACCTGAACCGCGCGACGGGCGAGTCTGTAAGTCTCTCCGAGCCCGACGCCACCGACATGGTGTTCGTCGCCCGGTTCCCCAGCCACAAGCGGTTCCTGATCAACATGTCGGTCGGCGCGCGGCTGCCGATGTACTGCACCGCCTCGGGACGGGCGTACCTGTCCGTACTGCCGACTGCCGAGGCCCGGGAGCTGCTGCGCCGGTCTGTGCTGCGACCGTTGACTGCGAATACGATCATCGATGCGGGGCGGATCGTCGCGCTCATCGAATCGGCCTGCCACAGTGGCTACGCCTGCTCGGACCAGGAGTGCTTCCGGGGCGACCTGACCGTCGCTGCGCCAGTCATCGGCGAGGGCGGACATCCGATCGGGGCGATCAACGTCTCGGCGCCGAGCAGCCGCTGGACACTCGAGGAGATGCGCGCCAAGCTGGCGCCCCTGGTGGTCGAGACCGCGCGGGCGATATCGAGCGGTTCGGTGCCCCAGGCCCACGGTTAATTCGCATCGCATCAGGAGCGTTGACATGCTCAATCGTGCTGGGAAATTTTCACGCGGTCTGACGCTTGCCGTCATGCTGCTGGCCGGCTCCATCCCCTGGAGCCGCGCAGCGGCGCCGGCGGCACACAGTGCCGTATTCGATACCAACTGCTCGATGTGCCACCAGCTGGGCGCCGTCGGGGTCGCTGGACAGTTTCCGCGGCTGGCGGGTCGGGCTGGCCGCATCGCCGCCACGCCGGCAGGGCGACGCTACCTCGGGCACGTGGTGCTTTTCGGAATGATGGGCACGATCACCGTCGATCACACGCAGATTGTTGGTGGCGTCATGCCCTCGTTTTCCGCCTTGTCCGACAAGGATCTGGCCGCCGCGCTCAACTACGTTGCCAACTTGGATGCCACCGGCAAAGTGCACTGGAAAGGCCCGGTGGTCACGGCGGCGCAGATCGCCAAGATCCGCGCCGGCAAGACCTGGTCGCCGATGCAGGTGCACCAGCTGCGCCAGACCGTACTCGGCAAGAAGCGCTCCTAGCGCGGCGCCACCCGGGGCTTGCCGCCGCGCCACGGCGGCGGGTAAGTCTGCCGGCTCCGCTCAATCGGATCGTCACGGAGGGCAGCCGCCGCGGGCCGGCGAAGCGCCGGATGCGTCGTGCGCTCCGGCGCTGAACCCGCGCGCGCCGCCGCCGGTTGAGCATCCATCAGCGGCGGGTCGCAGCGCGAGCAGCGCCACGGTCCGCCTCATGATCAGGCCAATTTCTCGCCGAGCGGCAGACGACGGATGCGCCGGCCGGTTGCGGCGAAGATGGCATTGGCGAGCGCCGGGGCGATTGGGGGCAGGCCGGGCTCACCGACCCCGCCGAGCGGCACGTCGAAGCTCGACTCGAGCACGTGCACGTGGATCTCGCGCGGCGCCTCCGGGAGGCGCAGCAGGGCGTAGTCGTCGAAGTTGGACTGTTGCACGCGCCCGCCCTTGAAGGTGATCGAGCCGTACTTGGCGAGCGTCAGCCCCATGATGCAGGCCCCTTCCAGCTGGGCGCGGACCCGATCGGGGTTGACCTGCGGGCCGCAGTCGAAGGCGATATCCACGCGCGGGACAGTGATCCGGCCCGCCGAATCGACCTCGGCTTCGACCACGGCGGCGGCGTAGCTCATGAAGCTGTAGGTGGCCGCGAGCCCCAGGCCCCGCCCCTTCGGCAGCGTGCGCCCCCAGCCGGCCTCACGGGTCGCCCGCTCGATCACTGCGCGCCACCGTCCGGTGTCCAGCGGATAGCGCATGGGAGACTCGCCGTAATTCCACTGATCGGACAGCGTGCGCGGATCCACCCGGCGCGACGGACCCAGCAGCGCCAGCAGGTAATCGCGTGGGTCGCGGCCGGCCGCGTGCGCGAGTTCATCAATGAAGCTCTGAATCGCGAAGCCGTGCGCGATGTTGTAGACGGAGCGGAACCAGCCGATGCGCGTGTAGGCCGGCACCTTCGGGATCTCCAGGCGGATGTTCGGGATTTGAAACGGGACATTGATCATGCCCATGCCATACTCACCGTCATCCTCGCCCTCGGCTCCGGCCACGAACGTGGCGTCCTCGGTTGGTGAGGCCGAGCGATGCAGCCACGCCACCGGCAGTCCATCGGCTCCGAGACGCGCCTCCAGTCGCTCCATCGCCACGGCCTGGTAATAGTCGTGGCGGATATCGTCCTCCCGGGTCCACATGACCTTCACGGGCGTACCGCCCATGGCCTTGCTCAATACGGCCGCTTCGCCAGCGAAATCGCCCAGCGACTTGCGTCCAAAGGCCCCGCCGAGCAGCGTCACATTCACAGTGACGTCCGACTCCTTCATACCGAGCAGACCGGTGATCAGGTCGCGCACGCCCTGCGGATCCTGAACCGGCGCCCACACCTCGCAGTGACCATCCACGATGCGCGCCGTCGCTGCTGGAGGCTCCATGGAGGCATGCGCGAGAAACGGCAGATAGTACTCGGCCTCGAGTCGGGTGCCTGCGCCGCGCAACGCCGTAAGTGCATCGCCGTCGTCGCGAACTACCGTCGCCGGATGGCGCACGGCCTGCTCCAGTACCGCCTGGAACTGCTGCGAATCAAATTTTGCGTTTGGCCCATCGTGCCACTGGATCGTGAGCGCCTCGCGGCCCTTGATGGCCGCCCAGGTGTTGTGCGCGAGAACAGCGACGCCGCCGAGCGGATAGCTCCGCGGCGGCTGCGGGTGCGAGGCGATCTCCACCACCCGCACCACACCGGGCACGGCAAGCGCCGCCCGCGCATCGTAGTGCACGAGCTTCCCGCCCAGTACCGCCGGGCGTGCCACGACGGCATACAACATGCCATCGAGCCGCGTGTCGATCCCGTAGCGCGCCCGTCCCGAGACGATGTCGGCCCCGTCGATCGCGCGCGTGCTCAGCTTGCCGATGTAGCGGAACTGGCCCGGATGCTTCAATTTCACCCGATCCGGGGCAGGAACTGATTCGCGTATCGCTGCCTCGGCCAGCTCACCGTAGGTCAGCGACGGTTCACCGCCACGGCGCGAGACCCGCTGGCGCTCGGCCTGGACCTCGCTCACGGGCACGCCCCAGTGGGCCGCCGCTGCGCTCTCGAGCATCATGCGCGCCGCCGCACCGACCCGTCGCATGGGCTGGAAAAAGTGCCGCATGCTGCGCGAGCCGTCCGTATCCTGGTTGCCATAGCGCGCCTGGTCGCCAGGCGCCTGCACGACGCGCACGCGCTCCCACTCGGCGTCGAGTTCGTCGGCCACGACGAGCGCCAGGCTGGTACGGATTCCCTGGCCCATTTCCGGCCGCGCGACTGTGATGGTCACGCTGTCGTCGGGGTGAATGGCCACGAAGATCAGCGGATTCTCGACGGCGCCACCGGGCTCCGCATCGACCCCGTACTTGGGCGGCGCAACGCCGGCGTGCGCGATGCGACCCGACTCGTGCAGGCACAGAACGAGCCCGCCGACCGCCGCCACGCCTTGCAGTACCGCACGGCGCGTCAGTCCGGACGAACCCTGCCCCGCATCGTGCCGAGCGCTCATGGAGTCTCCCGAAGATGTTGCGCGGCGCGGTGTATCGCCGCGCGAATGCGCGGATACGTCCCGCAGCGGCAGATGTTGCCCGTCATCGCGTCATCGATCTGATCGTCGCTCGGCTGCGGCGTCTGGCGCAGCAGCGCGACGGCACTCATGATCTGGCCGGCCTGGCAGTACCCGCACTGCGGCACGCCGACAGCCAACCAGGCATCCTGCACGGCGCGCCCGACCCGATCCGCGGAAATATTCTCGACGGTGGTGATGGGGCGGCTTTGAACCGCGGAAACCGGCGTGACGCAGGCGCGCACGGGCTGGCCGTCGACATGTACGACGCACGCGCCACACAATCCCATGCCGCAGCCGAACTTGGCGCCGGTGAGTCCGAGCTCATCGCGCAACACCCACAGCAGGGGCGTATCGGCGTGCGCCTCCACCGCGACGAAGCGGCCGTTGATGCGCAGCGTGAGCGGCATGAGTTCTCCTATGAGCTCTTGGGTGATGGCGGCGATTTTACTCCCGGATTGCCGTAAGCGCTGCCACCGCCATACACGCTGAGCGCGGCAGGCGCGCCGCAGCGGGCCTGCAGCTGCGCCACGACTTGGTTGCGGTACGCCGTCAGCCCCGTCTGCGTCAGCGGTTCACGGCGCAGCCTTGCCACTTCGGCCACCGTGTACGGCCGACCCTGACGGCGGCCGCTCGCCGGCGCACCAAGATCGAACACGATCCAGTTCATCACTGCAGTCAGCATCCGGTTCGACAGCGTGCTCAGGGCCACGTCCGGCAGCCGTACGATGAACTGCCGCCCCCGGCGCGTACACAGAAAGCTGCCAGTCAGGTGCCTCAGGGTTGGCACATTCCGGGGCGCCGAGACCCCCTCGACGCCGTGACAGCCTCCGCAGGAGGTGAGATAGGCCACCTGCGGCGCCGGCAGCCGGCTCACGTCGTGTTCGCGTACGCCGGCTCCCGCCGCCGGATCGGATCTATCCCCGTAGATCCCGGCCGACGGCGCCGTCGCGCTTCTAGGGGCTGCCTGTGCGGCGACCGCGATCGCCGCCGCGCAGGCCACGAGCACGGAAAGCGCGCATGTTCTCGCCCATGCGCGGCCCGCTGCCCGCCCTGCCACCGGGTTCATTCTGCCAGCCCTACCAACACCGCCATGGAGCAGTGGTATTCGAAACTATTGGTTCCGAAGCACCAGATGATGTGGTTGTTCGCCTGCGGCCGATAGATGGGCATTGCATGGTCGGTGTTGAGGCAACTGCATTTGTTGCACTCATTCGCGCCGCAGCAGTCCCGGTAGGCGATCAGGTATGCGCGCTGATCGTCCGGATTGACGCAGCTACCGATCCAGGAGGTCGGCGACGGCTGCGAGCCGGGCGGGCACGAATGGACGCTGCCGCCGCAACAGGAGCACAGATTGCCGTCGATGCCGCAGTAGCGCCAGTAATTGCACGCCGTGTCGTCGTGCGTCTGGGCGTGACGGCTGAAGTCGGTTTCGTGAGGAGCGTCTGTCGCGCGGGCGCGCTGCACCGGTAGCAGCGGGAAGACCGGCGCGGCAACCAGCACGCCGCCGAGCCGCGCCAGAATGCTGCGCCGGGACAGTCCGCCGGCCAGCCGACGCGTCAGCCGCTCTCCCCAGGTGTCGAGATCGGATCGTTGCATGTCACTCTCCTCCCACTCTGACCAGGCCCGGCGTGACGATCTGCGTCGCCCGCTGCACGGCCCCCGTCTCGGCGTTCATTACCCACAGCCAATCGTGCGACAGCGCAAACAGCAGCGGATGCGCGTCGGGGGTGACCGCCACCAGATAAGCCGACTCCGGCACCGCCCATCGGTGCAGGAGCCGGTGGGTGCGGGTGTCGAGCACCCAGATCTCGCTACCGGGCTTCTCGAAGCTCCACGGCGGTCCCTCGTGCATCAGCACGAATAGGCGATGACGGGAGCGCTCGTAGGCGAAGGGAACCTGGCCGCCCGGCCGCCAGGTGATCTGGCCGGTGTGGGAGGTGGCGGGCGACATCCCGGCGGCCTCCTCGATCGACCACGGCTTCTCGAAGGTCGGCGTATCGGCGAGGTGCACCGGATGGACCCATCCGTCGTAGGTAATGAACAGTGCCAGCCCGCTGTGCTCGTCGCTGACGCTTTCGTCCATGACCGGATCGTGCATCACGTCGAAGAACCGCTTACTCCGGTGCACCATGAATTGGCCGTTCGCCTTCACGTCCGCGGTCGCGAGCGAACCGTCCGCGCACAGTGAAGCGAATCCCCGCGGACCATACGGGAAAACGAGGCCACAGCCGGGAACTTCCACCGAGGTCATGACCTTGCGCGCCTTCAGGTCGATCACGCTCACTGCCGGGGCCGGTTGAAAGCTGTAGACGTACGCATAGTGCCCATCGGGACTCAATGCGAGGGTGTGCGTCTTCGGATCGGAGATGAGCAGCTCCGGCAGATCGATTTCCCCTTCGTTGCTCAGCGTCGGACCACCGTAGATCGACAGCACGTCCTCGCGCTTGCCGCGGTTGCCCAGCGTCCAGTAGGTTTCCGAGACGTAGAGCGTGTGGTGACCCGGCCCCCACACAAAATTCGCATACTGCGAGGAGTACACGCTCGCCACGAGCTGTGCCGTATCCCCGTTGATGATGCGGATACCGCCGCCGTCGATACCGTCCATCGCGCTGTAGCTGATGTCGTGCGATGTCATGCCCGCGAAGGGGGTGACGCTTGCCGTCTCGCTCTGCAGGACCGGCGGGGCGTTCGCGGAGGGCTTCTGCCCGGCGCCCCAGGCCGGCATTCCCAGCCCTATGCCGATGAGCAGCGAGAGCGCAGCTCCGGCTGCCTTGCTCGCTGGGTGTGCGATTCGCTTCATGTTACGCCCCCTGGATATTATGGGACACAAAAGGATACGCCAGCTTCTCCGACGCCTGCTCCGCCGCCCAGTGCGCCTGAGGAACGCGGCGTTGAAACCGCTGTCCGGCGAATCGGAAGCTTGCTCGGCATCTTTGTTCACGAGATCCCCACGGCCCCGGACAGGCATGCCTGCCGGCAGACGAATGGCATGCGCGCTCTCGCGCTCAACCGCTTTCCTTCACTGCGCTGCCCGCGACTCGCTCGGCAGCAGCTTCCACCTGTGCGGAGCGCAGCATGGCGAGCGCGGCGTAGGTGACTACCGCGGCAACCAACCAGCGAAGCAGGTGCGACGGCAATCGCTTCACGACCAATGCGGCGATCACCGCACCGATCACACCGGCAGTGGCGATTCCGACGGCGGGGCCCCAGGCAAAGCGGCCGCTGCGCAGAAAGCGTACGCCCGCGGCCGGAAGCATCATCGCGCCCGAACCCATCATGATTGGAAATGCGGCACGCACGTTGAATCCGAGCAGCGCCAATACGACCATGGTCGGGGCATACCAGCCGATGCCGATCGTCGAGAGTGCGCCGAGGGCAAAGTTGCTGGCGACCGCCGCGACGAAGCGCCAGCCACTCAGCGACAGCGCCGTACCGCCGACCGGGAAAGCCCCGAGATTGCCGATGACGAAGAACAGCGCTGCGGTCAACAGGGCGGCTCCCATGAACAGCTGGATCGAGCGGCGCCGCATGCGGCTGACGATGCCCGCGCCGAGCCACGCGCCAGCCGTGGCGCTTGCGACCATCACCAGCAGCAGTTTCGGGTCGACGGCAATGAGGGTGACGAAGATGATCGTCTCAGCGATGCCCACCGAGACGCTGCCGACGGTGAGGGTCCCCGGGATGAGCTCATCTCGCGGCCGGCCGCGAAACTTGTACAGCGCCGTGGTGGTGGCGTACGAGCCGATGCCGAGCGCATCCCCGAAGTTCGTGACAAACCCGATGCCGAGGTCCGACCAGGTGGGCCGCTCGCGCAGCTCGCGACGGCGGGCAATCACCACCCACTGGGCAAAGAATCCGATGCTCAGGACCCCGATCACCGCGAGCAGCACGATCTCGGCAGGACTCATGCCGGTGCTCCCGATGAGCGCCGCAGCACCCGGTCGAGCGCATCACGGGTCTGCAGGTAGCGGATGGTCGCGCGGGCTGCCACACGGCTCAGGCTGTGCAGGCGGATCGGCTGCACCGGCGTGAGCGGGAAGCCGAGACTCGCAGCCGGCTCACCCAGCGCGCGGCGCCCCAGGACCCGGCCGAGCGTCGTCGCCATGGCGACACCCCGGCCGTTGTACCCCAGCCCCGCGAGCAATCCGGGCTCAGGCTCATGCAGGTGCGGCACCCCGTCCCGGGTCATCGCCACGAATCCTCCCCAGCGGTATTCGATCGCAACGCCGGCGAGCTCGGGATACAGCTCGGCCATCGCCGTTTCGTGGATCGGCGTCGCCGCCGGGATCGGGATGTCGGCAAACTGCCCGCGCGTGCCGAGCACGAACCGCCCGGCCGCGTCGAGTCGGTAATAGCGCAGGATGCGCTGCGTGTCGGATACGGATTGTCCGCCCGGCAGGATCTTCGCCCGCAATTGCGACGACAGCGGCGCGGTCGCCACTTGTATGGACGGCACGGCAACCACCGTGCGTCGCAGGTTATCGAACGTCCGGTCGGTATAGGCATCGGTCGCGACGATGACGGTCTGCGCCGCCACCGTGCCGCGTGCCGTTTCGACATGCCACACCTCACCGCGGCGTGTCAGGCGGATGGCGGCACTGCGCTCGTACACGCGCGCTCCGTGACTGAGGCATGCTCGTGCCAGGCCGCGCAAATAGGCGAGCGGCTGCACCGTGCCGCCGCGTCGGTCTATCCAG
>JAJXWE010000020.1 GCA_021781775.1 Pseudomonadota bacterium
TTCCAGCGCCCGCAGACGCACCTCGAGTTCCGCAAGCCGCTCGCGCGTGCGCTGCAGGACCCGGGCCTGCGTGTCGAACTCCTCGCGGCTGACCAGATCGAGCTTGCTCAGGCTCGCCCGCAGTACCGCCCGGAAATTGCTTTCCAGGTCCTTCTGCACGGCGCGCAACCCCGGTGGAACGCTCTCGAGCAGCCGCCGGGCGATGGCATCGATACCCAGATTATCCATAGTCATTGACCTCAACCCGCATGCCCCACGATGGGGCGAACTACCTCAAGGGCGGCACCAAGACGGTGCGACGGACAATCTCCGCGATGCGCAACCTGCCGGATCACCGCGGGAAATTGCCATGGCACGGTTTCTGCACCTGCACCCGGGTCATCAGCTTACCCGCGTCCCCGCCGCTCGTGCAGCCCAGTCTGCGGCATGAACGGGCGCCAGTGCGCGGGTCGCGCGAACCGCCCCGGGAGAACACATGCGCAGCGCTCAGAAGACTCTCAGAAACCGACTGGCCACGGCGCTCATCGCCCTCACCGCTCTGATCCCCTCGCTGGCCTGGGCCGGCCCGGCCGTACCGGACAAGGGTGACACCGCCTGGATGCTCACCTCCACCGCTCTGGTGCTGCTGATGTCGGTTCCGGCGCTTGGCCTGTTCTACGGCGGCTTGGTGCGCACGAAGAACATGCTTTCGGTCCTGATGCAGGTGTTCGTCGGCTTTTCCCTCATCAGCGTCCTGTGGTGCGTCTATGGCTACTCGCTCGCCTTCACCGCAGGCAACGCATTCATCGGCGGACTGAGCCGGCTATTCCTCGCCGGCACGTTCAACTCCGTCACCGGCGCGTTCTCGACCATCGGCACCTTCGACAAGGGTGTGGTGCTGAACGAGCTGGTGTACGTCGCTTTCCAGGCCACCTTCGCCGCCATCACCTGCTGCCTGATCCTCGGCGCACTCGTCGAGCGCGTGAAGTTCTCCGGGATCCTGCTGTTCCTGGTGTTCTGGTTCACGTTCTGCTATTGCCCGGTCGCCCACATGGTGTGGTATTGGCCGGGACTCGACACCGCCGCAGGGCCGAAGCCGGTCGGCGGACTATTGTGGCAATGGGGCGCGCTCGATTTTGCCGGCGGCACCGTCGTTCACATCAACGCCGGCGTCGCCGGCCTGGTCGGGGCGAGGATACTCGGCAAGCGCATCGGTCTCGGCAGGGAGCCCATGCCGCCGCACAGCATCACGATGATGATGATCGGTGCCTCGCTCCTGTGGTTCGGCTGGTTCGGCTTCAATGCCGGCTCGGCCCTGGAGGCGAACGGGTCGGCCGCCCTTGCGTTCCTGAACACCTACCTCGCCACCGCCTGCGCAGTGCTCACCTGGATGAGCGCCGAGTGGATCGTGAAGGGCAAGCCGTCAATGCTCGGCGCCGCCTCCGGCGCGGTGGCCGGCCTGGTGGCCATCACACCCGCCGCGGGCAACGTCGGGATCCCGGGCGCCTTCGTCATCGGGCTCGCGGTCGGCCCGCTGTGCTTCTGGGGCGTAACCGGCCTGAAGAAGATGATCCGAACCGATGACGCGCTCGATGTCTTCGGCGTGCACGCGCTCGGGGGTGTCTTCGGGGCCCTCGCGACCGGCATTTTCAACGATCCGCTGCTCGGCGGTCCCGGCGGCGCGGCGTACCCGGGCATCTGGGCGCAGCTGTTCATCCAGGCCAAGGCCGTCGCCGTGGTCATCGCCTGGACCGCCGTGGTGGCCGCCATCGGCTTCTACTTGGTGAAATGGACCGTCGGTCTGCGGGTCTCCGAAGAAGACGAGCGCGAGGGGCTGGACGTCACGGTCCACGGCGAGCGGGCGTACGACATGTAGCCCTGCGGCCACGGTTACCCCCCGGCTGGCTGCGCCGGTCGGGGGGTTTTTCGTCAAGTGAGAGCCCAGTCTCTGGTCTGTCCGGTCCAGCTGTGCCACAGTAAAAACTATGCTGCGGGAATAATCGAGGGTCCCGTGGCGCCGGGAGGCGCAGATGGCACGCACCACGATCGCATTCAGTCTGCTGGCCGCAACCCTGCTCGCGGGGGCGCTTGCGCAGGCGCACGCCGATGTCTACCGCTGGGTCGATCGGCACGGCGTCGTGCATTACAGCGATCAGTGGCGCCCCGGTGCCACACGGATCGCGACCGCCACCGGCAGCGCGAAGGGCGCGGCCAGCACGGCCGGCACCGCCGCGGAGGACCAAGAGGCAAATCAGCAGATCCAGCAGGCCGCCGATGAGCGCGCAGTCCAGTCGGCCGAGGCGAAGCTGCACGCCAAGCGATGCGAAAAGGCCAAGGCCGAATACGAGAAACTCCTCGCCGCGCGCCGGCTCTTCACCGAGGGCAAGGACGGGAAGCGCCAATACATGAGCGACGCCGAGGCCGACGCCACGCGCGTCAAGGCGCGCCAGATCATGAATCAGGACTGCGGCTCGGGCAGCGGCAGCTGAGGGAGCGGTTCCGCTTCCGCGCCGACAGCCCTATAGTTGGAGCCCTCCGGCCGCCGGGCCGGCTCCAGAGGGGCTGAGACAGCGATGCGCGTAGGATTCGTCGGACTCGGCGCCATGGGCCTGAGCATGGCCCGCAATCTACACAAGGCGGGCCTGTTGAGCGCGGTCTGGAGCCGCACGGCGCAGAAGGCCGAGGCGCTCTCGGCCGAGCTGGGCATCATCGCCTGCGCCACGCCGGCGGAACTGGCCGGGCAGGTCGACGTCGTGGTGAGCTGCGTCTCGGCGGATGCCGACGTGCTGCAGGTTGCCGGTGCGCTGGCAGCGGCGCTCGCGGGCGGCGCGCTACTCATCGACTGCTCGACGATCGCCGCCGACACCGCGCGCCGCGCCGCAGACCTGCTGCGGCCCTCCGGTGCGGCTTTCCTCGACTGCCCGGTGAGTGGCGGCGTGGAGGGTGCGCGTGACGGCACGCTCGCGATCATGTGCGGCGGTGACCCGGAAGCGTTCGAGCGGGCTCGCCCGGTGCTCGAGGCGATGGGCCGCACGGTGACGCTGTTCGGCCCGGTCGGCAGCGGGCAGGCCGCCAAGGCGACCAACCAGATCATGTGCGCCGGCATAATCGAGGCGGTCGCCGAGGCGATGGCCTTCGCCCGCGCCCAGGGACTGCCGCTCGAGAAGCTCATCGACACGCTCGGCAAGGGCGCGGGCTCGAGCTGGTATTTCGTGCACCGCGCGCCCAACATGGTCCGCGGCAGTTACCCGGCGGGCTTCCGGATCCGCCTGCACGCGAAGGATCTGACCATCTGCCGGGACATGACGGCGCGTTTCGGCGTCTCGTTGCCGGTGGTCGAGCGCATGCTCGGCGAGTACGCCGAACTCATCTCGCGCGGCCACGGGGATGAGGACATCTCGGCGACCTACCGCCTCAAGGCCGAGCTGTTCGAGCCGGCGAACGGCGAAAAGGGAGGTTGACGCGTCGCTCAGGGCGCATCCGGCTGGGCAGCCGGCGCGGCCCGAGCGAAGGCCGGCAGCGACTCGAGGTGCGCCCCGATCGCGGTCAACGTCGGATACGGCGCGAGCTCGCACTCGAAGCGGCGCGCGTTGAACAGCTGCGGCACGAGGCAGACGTCGGCCAGCGTGACGCGCCCGCCGAACAGGTGCCGCCCGTCGCTGCTGCGGCGCGCTTCGTTCTCCAGTCCGTGAAAGACCTGTGCAACCCAGTGCCGATACCACGCGTTGACGGCGTGCTCGTCGTGCCCGAGCGGTGCACGCAGATAATTCAACACGCGCAGGTTGTTCAGCGGATGCAGATCGCAGGCGATCGCGAGCGCGAGCGAACGCACCCGCGCGCGCTCGAGTGGCGCGCCCGGCAGCAGTGGCGGTTCTGGGTGTGTTTCCTCGAGATACTCGATGATGGCCAGGGACTGGCTGAGCACCGCGGCACCGTCCTCGAGTGCCGGCACCAGGCCCTGCGGGTTCAGCGCGAGATACTCCGGCCGGCGGTGCGCCCCCGGGCGCAGATCCACGGGCACGGCCTCATAGGCAATGCCCTTGAATTGCAATGCGATCCGTACGCGATACGCGGCCGAACTGCGGAAGTACGTATACAGCTTCATGCGATGGCGACCCCGTCCCGGGCGCAGGTGCGCCCGAGCGCAAGGGTGCCACGCGAGCCGCGCCGGCGGAATGGTCCGAGACGGTCCGGCAGTCGAACCGGTAGAATGGCGCCTCATGAGCATCTGGTTCGCCGAGCCGCCCTCGCTCGATCAACTCACCCGCAGCGGATTCGCCCGGCACATCGGCATCCAAGTGACGGACATCGGGCCGGACTATCTGTGCGCGGCGCTCGAGGTTACGCCGCAGGTACATCAGCCGTACGGTGTCCTGCACGGCGGGGTGTCCGCCGCCCTGGCCGAGACCGTCGGCAGCGTCGCCGCGAACCTGTGCGTCGATCCGCAGCGCTTCGTGTGCCTGGGCCAGGAGATCAACGCCAATCACCTGCGGCCGGTGAGCAGCGGCCGGGTCATCGCCACGGCCCGCCCGTTCCACATCGGACAGCGCAGCCACGTGTGGGGCATCGAAATCCGCGATGCGGGCGAGCGTCTCACCTGCATCTCGAGACTGACGATGGCGGTGCTGCCCCGTCCGGCCGCAGCAGAGCGCGCATGAGAGTCCGCACGCTCATCGTCACCGCGGGTGTGCTGTTCGGCTGCGTCGCCTGCGGATTCAAGGGACCGTTGTATCTGCCCCGGCACACCGGTGTCGTGGTGACGCATCCGGCCGGCAGCACGCCGGTGCCGCCGCCGGCAACGGCGCAGCACAAGACCTCCCGGACCCAGGGAAACGGCAGCGGCACGCCTCCGCCGTAACCCGCGCGCCGTGCCCCGCCTCTGCGGCGGCTGTGCGCCCATTGGCTATACTGGGGCATGAGCGAATCCGCAGATCTGGCCCTCGTTGACGGCTCCTCGTATCTCTATCGCGCATTCCACGCGCTGCCACCGCTCACCAACGCGGCCGGCGAGCCCACCGGGGCTCTGCTCGGTGTACTCAACATGCTCGCCAAGCTGCTGAAGGAGCATGCGCCCAGGAGTATCGCCGTCGTGTTCGACGCGCCGGGGCGCACCTTCCGGGATGAGCTGTTCGCCGCCTACAAGGCACACCGGCCGTCGATGCCGCCGGAGTTGCGCGCGCAGATCACACCGCTACTCGAGATCATAGCGGCCCAGGGTCTGCCGCTGCTGCGTATCGAGGGCGTCGAGGCCGACGACGTCATCGGCACGCTGGCCCGTCGCGCCGCGCAGGAAGGGCAACGGGTGTTGATTTCGACCGGCGACAAGGACATGGCCCAGCTGGTCGATGGCTCGATCACGCTCATCAACACGATGAACAACACCGTGCTCGACCGGGACGGAGTCAAGGCCAAGTTCGACGTCACGCCCGAGCAGATCGTGGATTATCTCGCGCTCGCCGGCGATAGCTCGGACAACATACCCGGCATCGACAAGGTGGGACCAAAGACGGCGGCCAAGTTGCTCGGGCAATTCGGCTCGCTCGACAATCTCATCGCGCACCTGGCGGAAGTGCCCGGCAAGGTCGGCGAGAACCTGCGCTCCGGCCTCGAGACGCTCGAACTTTCGCGCAAGCTCGCGACCATCCGCACCGATCTGGACTTGCCGCTCACCCCGGAGGCGCTGCAACCCGGCCCGGCGGATCTTGCCAGGCTGCGCGAGCTTTACGCGCGCTATGGGCTGCGCGCCCTGCTACGCCAGCTCGACGTCCCGGCAGAGGAAACGCCCTCGGCGGCGCCGGCCGCGGAGCCGACGCATGCAGACCTCGAGCCGCGCCCGGCGACGCTGCCCGAGCCGGTTCCCCGTCACTACCACACGGTACTCACGCGTGCCGACCTGGACCAGTGGATCGAGAAATTGCGCACGGCCGAGCTGATCGCTTTCGACACCGAGACCACGAGCCTTGATTACATGCGGGCCCGGATCGTCGGCGTATCGTTCTGCGTCGCATCGGGCGAAGCCGCGTACGTCCCGCTGGCCCATGACTACGCCGGTGCGCCGGTGCAGCTCGAGCGCGAGGTGGTGCTCGCGGCGTTGCGCCCGATGCTTCAGTGCGAGTCCCCGGCCAAGCTCGGTCACCACCTGAAATACGACGCGCACGTGCTCGCCAATCACGGCATCGAGCTCGGCGGCATGCGCTACGACAGCATGCTCGAATCGTACGTGTGGGACAGCGTGGCGACGCGACACGACATGGATTCCGCGGCACGTAAGTATCTCGGCATCGAGACCATCCACTACGAGGATGTGGCCGGGAAGGGCGCCAAGGCCATCCCGTTCAGCCAGGTGCCGATCGAGCGCGCTGCCGAATACGCCGCCGAGGACGCCGATGTCACGCTGCAACTGCATCGGAGCCTGTGGCCGAGAATATCCGCCGTACCCGCGCTGAAGCGCCTCTACGAAGAGATTGAGCAGCCGCTGGTCCCGGTGCTGCTGCGCATGGAGCGGCACGGCGTCCTGGTCGACCGCGAGCGATTGCATGCGCAGAGCGGCGAGCTCGCGACACGCCTCGTCGAGCTGACCGAGCAGGCGCATGCCGAGGCCGGCGCACCGTTCAACATCGACTCGCCGAAGCAGCTGCAGCAGGTGCTGTTTGAGAAGCTGGGCCTGCCGGTGCTGCGCAAGACCCCGACCGGTCAGCCGTCCACCGCCGAGGATGTGCTGGAGGAGCTCTCGGCCGGCTACCCTCTGCCGCGCACCGTGCTCGAGTACCGAGCGCTCGCAAAACTCAAATCCACCTACACCGAGAAGCTTCCGGAACTGATCAACCCCGACACGGCGCGGATCCACACCTCGTACCACCAGGCCGTCGCTCAGACCGGCCGGCTCTCCTCGACTGATCCGAATCTGCAGAACATCCCGATCCGCACACCCGAGGGCCGGCGCATCCGCCAGGCATTCGTCGCTCCGCCCGGGCAGCTGCTGCTCGCGGCCGACTATTCGCAGATCGAGCTGCGCATCATGGCGCATCTGTCCGGCGACGAGGGCCTGCTGCGCGCATTCGCCGAGGAGCAGGACGTGCACCAGGCCACAGCCGCGGAAGTGTTCGGCGCGGCGCTCGAAGCGGTAACGCCCGATCAGCGCCGCCTCGCCAAGACCATCAACTTCGGACTGATCTACGGTATGTCGGCGTTCGGTCTCGCCCGCCAGCTCGGCATCGACCGGGGCGCGGCACAACGTTACGTGGATCGCTACTTCGATCGCTATCCGGGCGTGCGTCGCTTCATGGAAGAAACGCGCACGCAGGCTCGGGAGCAGGGGTACGTCGAGACGGTGTTCGGACGGCGACTGTATCTGCCGGACATCCGCTCCGGCAACACGCAGATCCGTCAGTATGCCGAACGTAGCGCCATCAACGCGCCCATGCAGGGCACGGCAGCGGACATCATCAAGCGCGCCATGATCGCCGTCGATGCCTGGTGCCGCGAGCACACCGGGCAGGCGTGCTTGATCATGCAGGTGCACGACGAACTGGTGCTGGAGGTTCCCCGCGAGCACCTCGAGACGGTGCGCGCCGCGGTCCGCACGTGCATGAGTTCGGCGGCAACCCTGCGGGTGCCGCTACGGGTGGAGATCGGCGCCGGCGCCAACTGGGACGAGGCGCACTGAGCGCCTGGCGGCCGGCCCGAGAAGGCTCGGCCGCCAGGTTCCGAACCCGGGCCTGGTGGCTGCGCGCTCGTGCGACGCGAACGGTCAGTGATTCATGACCTTGCGCGCGGCAGCGACTTCGGACTGCAGCCGGGTGACGCCCGCCGCCGCATCGTGGATGTACCCGTCGGCCACCTCGACCATCGACGGGGTGGGCGGAACGAAGGCCGTGCTCACCTGCGTCGCGATCGAGGTCAACCAGGAGCGCAGCCGGCCGGGGTACACCAGGGCCCCCTCGCTCGACTGGATCCGCAGGTCCACCAGTCCGTCAATGTCGTGCCGCAGTTCCTTCAGCGCCGGCGCGGCTGCCGCAGACGACACGCGCTTGTCGGCGATCGCCTTCTCGAGTGCGCTGCGCGCATCGATGGCCCGGTTGAGGTTCGAATCGAGCCGGTTCAGGGCCGCATGGATGCGCATCAGCAGATCGAAGCGCTGCTCGAGCTGCGCCTGGGTCGTGTGCAGTCGCGGGTCGAGCTTGACGACGAATGACTGCTTCTGCGACACGTTGCCATAGGTCAGGATTGCATGGTACGTCCCGGGCACCACCTTGGGACCGACCGGCAGGGCGGCCGCGAAGAACGAGTTGTAGATGCCCTTCACGTCGACCGCTTCGGGATACCTCAGGTCCCACAGAAAGCGGTTCATGCCCGGCTTCACGGCCGTCGCCCGATAGGCCTTCTGGGCGTGCGCCTTGCCAGGATTCTGCGACAGCGGCTTCGGCTTGCCGTTGGCCTTCAGGTGCAGCGTGTAGCTGCGGATCAGCCGGCCTGCGGCGTCGGTGAAGGTCAGCTTCGCCGGTATCGAGCCGTTGTAGGCGGCCGGCAGGTGGAAGAACACCGTCACCCCCGGGGGGAGGTTCTGGCCGCCGGGACCCGGCGGGCCGAAGCTGAACAGGCGGCGCGTGACGAGCCACGCCTGCTGCGGCTTGAACAGGTAGGACGCATCGCTCGCAACGCGAGCCGTGCTCAGCTGCTCGAGGAACTGCAGGTTGTCGAGCACCCAGAAGCCGCGCCCGAAGGTTGCGAGCACGACGGCGTGCTGTTGCGGCTGGATCTCCACGTCATCGACGCGCACCGCGGGCAGGTTGCGTGTCAGCGGCTGCCACTGCCGCCCCCCGTTCAGACTGAAATACACCGTCGCGCTGGTGCCCGCGAACAGCAGATCGGGGGCATTCGGGTCCTGTCGCACGCTCTCGACGTACTGGTCATGCGGCAGCCCCGTGGTGATCCGCGTCCAGTGTCGGCCGAAATCGGTCGTTTTGTATACGTAGGGATGGAAATCGTCCCAGTCATACCGGCTGGCGGACACATAGGCGGTGCCCTCTGCAGTGTGCGACGGTTCGATGCAGGTGATCGTAGACCAGGTCGGCAGCTTCGGCGGTCGCACCTCGCTCCAGTGTCCACCGCCGTTGGTCGTGACATAGACTAGGCCGTCATCCGAGCCCGTCCAGATGATCTTATCCGTGAGCGGCGAGAAGGCCACCGAGGACAAGGTGTCGAACATCTCCTCTCCGGTCACATCGGCGCTGATGGGGCCGCCCGGTCGCGCCTGCTTGCTCTTGTCGTTGCGGGTGAGATCGGGACTGATCCGTGTCCAGTCGATGCCGCCGTCGGTGGTCTTGAACAGCACGTTCGCGCCGATCAGCAGCTCCTTCGGGTTGTTTGGCGCGAACACCACGGGGTGATGGATCCAGCCGTAGCGGTACTTGAGCTTTGAGCCGGCGAGTCCGAATTTGTAGGTCGGCCACGGACTGACGTTCGTGATGAGGCCCGTTCTGCGATTTTCCTTCCACTGCAGGCTGTAGTACCCGCTGCCGTAGGTGACCCAGGGACGGCCCGGTGTCGGCACTACCCAGCTCATCTCCGCACCCTGAACGTTCTTCCAGACCGGCGGGATGACCCCGGTCGGCATCGCGCTCGGGGCCTCGACCGAGTTGCGGTCCTGTTGCGCACCGTAGATATGGAACGGGAACTGGTTGTCGAGATCGGCGTGGTAGAACTGGCCGGTCGGCTGATTGGTCTCCGAGCTCCATGCCTTGCCCCCGTTCTGGCTGACGGTTGCGCCGCCGTCGTTGCCCTCGATGAACAGCTGCGGATTGTTCGGGTTGATCCAGAGCACATGATTGTCGCCATGCGGCGGATGCAGCGCGGTGAGCTTCTTGCCGCCGTCATGCGAGACATAGACCCCCACGTTGGGCAGATAGATCGTGTTCGGATCCTTCGGGTCGACGAACACGGTCATGTAATAGAACGCCCGCTGGGTGATGTCCATGCTGTTGTTGATGAGCGTCCAGCTCCGGCCGGCATCATCGGAACGGAACAGGCCGCCCGCCTGTCCCTGGTAATTCGCCTGAATCAGTGCATAAAGCACGTTGGGATCGCTCGGCGCCACCGCGACGCCCACTTTGCCGAAAATGCCACCCGGCAGTCCCGGACGGTGCGTGATGTTGGTCCAGTGCGCCCCACCGTCGGTCGTCTTGTAAAGACCGCTGCCCGGCCCGCCGCTCGAGAACGTCCAGTGCCTGCGCGACATCTGCCACATAGCGGCGTACAGCACATCGGGGTTGGAAGGATCCATCGCCATGCTGATCGCGCCCGTATCGTCGTTCACATAGAGAATCTTCTTCCACGTCTTGCCGCCATCGGTGCTCTTGAACACCCCGCGCTGTGGGTTGCGGCCGAAGAGGTGTCCGAGCGCCGCCACGTACACGACGTCCGGATGATGTGGATCGACGAGAATCCAGCTGATGATGTGCGTCTTGCCGAGCCCGATGTACTTCCAGCTCTTGCCGCCGTCGGTGCTCTTGTACATCCCTTCGCCGGTAAGAACGGTGTTACGCGGAGCCGAATCACCCGTGCCGACGTAGATGATCTTCGGATCGGAAGGCGCAATGGCCATGGCACCGATGTTGCCGGTCTTGAAGTACTTGTCGGAGATGTTCCTCCAGCTGCTGCCGTAGTTCCGGCTCTCCCAGACGCCGCCACCGGCCGTGCCCATGTAATAGACATTCGGCTGGTCGGCGATGCCAGCCACCGCCGTCACGCGGCCGCCGGTGTACGGGCCGACGCTGCGCCAGTGCAGCGCGCCCGTGAGCGCAATGGCCGGCAGGGGCGCGGCGGTCGCAACCGAAAGCCCCAGGGACAAAAATGAGAGCAGCGCAACGTAACGTGCCTTGAGCATGGCGGATCGCCTCGTGCTGTAAATCGGATTCATTCTAGTGTAGTGCTTCATTCTGTTTGGTACTTAAGCGGCTATTGGCCCGAATGACCTTTTGCAGGATGTCGCGAGCGCTCTTGGTCCAAATGAA
>JAJXWE010000021.1 GCA_021781775.1 Pseudomonadota bacterium
GAGCATCGGGGCAGTCTGGTCGTCCTGCTCACCGGACTTCGGCCCGCTGGGGGTACTCGACCGCTTCGGACAGATCGCCCCAAAGATCCTGGTGACCGCCGACGGCTATTTCTATACCGGCAAGACACTTGACTCGCTCGCCACGGTCGGCGAGGTGGTCGCGCAACTGCCGAGCGTGCAACGCATCGTCGTCGTGCCGTACGTCAGCGAGCGCCCGGCGCTCGAGCGGTTGGGCGCCGCCGCAGAGCGTGCCGTGCACTGGCAGGACTTCGGCACACGTGGCGCGCCGCTGCGCTTCACGCCACTGCCCTTCAACCACCCGCTGTACATCCTGTTCTCCTCGGGTACGACCGGAGTGCCGAAGTGCATCGTGCACGGCGCCGGCGGCACGCTGCTGCAGCACCTGAAGGAGCACCTGCTGCACGTCGACATGCGCCGTGCCGACCAGATCTTCTACTACACGACCTGCGGTTGGATGATGTGGAACTGGCTGGCGAGCGCGCTCGCCACCGGCGCGACGCTGATCCTCTACGACGGCAACCCTTTTCATCCCGACCCCGGCGTGCTCTGGCGGCTGGCTGAACGCGAGCGCGTCACGGTATTCGGCACCAGCGCCAAGTATCTCTCCGCGCTCGAGAAGAACGGCTACACGCCGGCGGGCTCGGTCGACCTCGGGGCCCTCAAGTGCATCCTGTCCACCGGCTCGCCGCTGCTGCCGGAGGGCTTCGACTTCGTCTATCGGGCGATCAAGGCTGACGTGCATCTGGCCTCGATCTCCGGCGGCACCGACATCGTGTCGTGTTTCGCGCTCGGCTGTCCGACACTGCCCGTGTACCGCGGCGAGCTGCAGTGCCGCGGTCTCGGCATGCGCGTCGAGATCTTCAACGAGGCGGGCCAGCCGGTCCGCGGCGAACGCGGGGAGCTCGTATGCACCGCCCCCTTCCCCTCGATGCCGGTGGGCTTCTGGAACGATCCGGATGGCCGCAAGTATCGCGCGGCCTACTTCGAGCGCTTTGCGGGCGTGTGGCGCCACGGCGATTACGCCGAGCTCACCGAGCACGACGGCATTGTCATCTACGGACGCTCCGATGCCGTGCTGAATCCCGGCGGCGTCCGCATCGGCACCGCGGAGATCTACTCCGCGGTCGAGCGCTTGGCAGAAATCACAGAAGCGGTTGCCGTCGGCCAGGAGTGGCAGGGTGACGTGCGCGTCGTGCTGTTCGTGCGCCTGCAGAGCGGCACGGCGCTCGACAAACCACTGAAGGAGCGGATTCGCGCAGCGATCCGGACCAACACGACGCCGCGGCATGTGCCGGCGAAGATCATCGCCGTGCCGGACATCCCGCGCACTCGATCTGGCAAGCTCACCGAACTGGCCGTGCGCGACGTCATCCATGGCCGCGCGGTGCAGAACATCGAGGCCCTGGCCAACCCGCAGGCACTCGAGTATTTCCGCAACCTGGCCGAACTGGCCGGCTGACCGCACCCGACACCATGGACGCATCGTCAGCGACGCCGCTGCGCGAGATTTACGCGCTGGAGGCGCGCGCCCGCGGCTATGACCCCGACCCGATCCAGCTCGCCATCGTCGATCACCTGCAGGGGCTGCGGGCGCGCCTGATCGTCGCCTACGACGCCGAGCGCACGCTCACGCATCGGCTGCTGCGGCGACTTTCGCGGCGCCTGGACGAGCCACAGCGCGGCGTCTATTTGTGGGGACCGGTGGGCCGCGGCAAGACCTGGCTGATGGACCTCTTCTTCCGCAGCCTGCCGTTTCAGCAGCGCCGGCGCCGGCATTTTCATCGGTTCATGCACGACGTGCACGTCGAGCTGCAGCGTCTGGGCGGATTGGAAGCGCCGCTCGAGGCCGTCGCGGAGCGCATCGCTGCCGAGACCCGCGTGCTGTGCTTCGATGAACTGTTCGTGAGCGACATCGGAGACGCAATGATCCTCGGCGGACTGTTCGACGGTCTGTTCCGCCGGGGCGTGTGCCTGGTGGCGACCTCCAACAGTCCGCCCGCCCTGCTGTACCGCGACGGTCTGCAGCGGCAACGGTTCCTGCCGGCGATCGCCCTGCTCGAGCGGCACACCGAAGTGCTCGCCGTCGACGGTGGGCGCGATTATCGCCTGCGGCAGCTCACGCAGGCCGGCACCTATCTGCGCACCGACGCCGCCGACACCCCGCAGCGCCTGCACGCCCTGTTCACCGAACTCGCACAGTACGCCGAATCGTCCGGCGATGCGGTGCAGGTCAACGAACGAAGCATTCCCGTCGTGCGCCACAGCGAAGACGCCGTGTGGTTCGATTTCCAGACGCTGTGTGCCGGCCCGCGCAGTCAGGACGACTATATCGAGATCGCTCGACTGTACGGGGCAGTGGTCCTCGGTCAGGTTCCACAGCTCGACGACGCGCACAATGACGAGACCCGCCGCCTCATCGCACTCGTCGATGAGCTGTACGATCGCAACGTCAAACTGGTCGTGTCCGCCGCCGCCGCTCCGGATCGGCTCTACCGCGGCGATCGACTGCGCTTCGAGTTTCAGCGGACGGCGAGCCGCCTCAGCGAGATGCAGAGCGCCCAGTACCTCTCGCGCGAACACCGACCCTGACCGGCTGGACCGGGCACCGCCTGCGCCCCAGGCCGCGCCCGCCCTCAGCGCGTCAGCCAGCTGCGCGAACGCACCGTGGCGAGTGCATACGGGAATATCCAGAACAGCGCGAGCGAGGAGAAGTACGCGTACAGCACGCCGTAGAGAAAATTGAGCGAGCGCTCGGAGCGCAGGTAATACAGCACGCTGAACAGCGACGTCAGGCCCATCGTGGTCAACACGGGCACGGTGATCGTCGGGTCCTGTTCGAGCAGCACCGGCAGCACGCCCAGGCCGGAGAAGGAGATCGGATAGCGCGCGTTGGTGATGAAGCGATCGAAGAAGGCCATGACGCGGGTCGGCCACGGCCGCTTCCACACGATGCGCGCGAAGCGAATCTCCTCGCGCACGTAGGAACGATCCCAGCGCAACAGCATCTTGCACAGTTTGCCGAACGCCTGCGGCACCACCGTATGCACGATCGCGGTGCGCTGATACACCGAATCATAGCCCTGGTCGAGCAGGTAGTTGGTCATCGCGCGGTCCTCGCCGAAGGTGCAGCGGGAGCCGAGAAATTCCTGGTGCTGCCAGCGCTCGAGCACCCCGCTGACCGCGCTTGCGCGCAGCGCGGTCAGCGCGCCGGGACAGCAATAGACGTTGCGGTACACCGATTCGGCGGCCCGCAGCATGTCGAACGACAGGATGAAGCGCACATCGAGCATGCGGGGGATGAGGCCCTGCACCCGATTGTAGACCAGCACCTTGCCCGCCACGGCGCCGATGCGCCGATCGCGGAACGGGCCAGCGATCGCCAGCAGTGCATCCGCTTCGATGACGCTGTCCGAATCAATCGTGACCAGCACCTCGCCGCGGGCGCGCGTGAACCCCAGCGCCAGCGCCTCGCGCTTGCCGCGATTGCGCTCGTGGCGCAGGGCCGTCACCAAGTCGGGATGGCGTTCGGCAGCCTGGCGGATGTAGTCCCACGTGTCGTCCTTGCTGCCGTCATCGATCACCAGAATCTCGAGCCGATCGCGCGGATAGTCGGCATGCACCGCCGACTCGATCGACTTCAGCACCATCGCACCCTCGTTGTACGCCGGTATGATCACCGTCAGGCTGGGCGCCTCCTCGCGCGTGGCCGCCGCAGCCGGCCGGTACGCGATCCACAGCAGGGTTCGTACCAGTATCAGCAGCAGGCCGAGGCCCGCCCAGAATACCCCCAGGTAGACCAGCAGCCGGACCCATGGCGTCCTCATGGCCACAGCCAACATGCGTGGCACGATGACGTGGAACTGGTAGTGGCCGATCAGCAGGATGCCGGCGAAGATCAGCGCGTAGACGCTATACGCCCACAGCCGACTGGGCTGC
Organism: Pseudomonadota bacterium; assembly: GCA_021781775.1. GTDB lineage: Bacteria > Pseudomonadota > Gammaproteobacteria > Steroidobacterales > Steroidobacteraceae > 13-2-20CM-66-19. Next base: position 3,958 of record JAJXWE010000021.1, read on the forward strand.
GTCCGCCGCGAGCCCACGACCGGAGTGCCCGCGGTGAGCGCGGCTTCGACTGGTGTCATGGAGCGAGTTTCCGTAGTTGAGTTATGCGTGCGCGCCGCGCACGGGTCCCAGGATCCCTGTCTCTACGACTATAGAATGTGGGAGGCGGTTCAAAAGACAACGTCGCTTCTACGTATGTCGCGAGCCAGCGACGGAACCTGTCAGACTGCGAGCTGTGCCCGCGCCTCGGCCGTTGCCTGGCCGAGCTGCTCGGCCAGGCGCCGCTCGGATACCGGCATGACGGTGCGCAGCTCCTGGGCATACAGAGATACCCGGAACTCCTCGATCATCCAGCGCAGCTGCTCGAGCTGCGGGCGCACCGCGTCCGCCGGACGTTCGCTCTGCAGTGCACGCCAAGCGGCCACGAACGGCGCGATGCGCGCGGCCAGCTGCGCATCGCGCCGCGCCTCGGCGGGCAGACGGGCCGCCCGGCGCACTGCGGCCTTGAGATAGCGCGGCAGGTGAGCGAACCAGGGATTGGGGGTCGCGGTGAGGAACTGGGGACCGAGCAGCTGCGCAAGCTGCGCCTCGATGTCGGCAGCGGCCGCCTGCGCGCTGCCGCGCAGCGCCGGCAGTACTGCGCGCAGCGCCCGCCACTCGGCGCACACGGCCCGCACGGCGGTCATGACACGCTCGCCCTGCTCCTCGAGGCGCAACCGCCCCTGCTCGAGCTGCCGCTCGAATGCCGGACCGCTGCGCGGCGCGGGCTGCTCGGCAGGAGCGAAGCACTCGGCAAAGATGCGCTCGACGAGCAGCTCGGCGATCGGACGCTCGAGCCGGAGCGCGCCCCCGGTGAGCGTCAGTTCGCGATCGTCCGCGACGCGCTTGCTCCAGTAGCGCGCCTGCTGCGGCCGCGCCAACAGCGCCAGCCGCGTGACCGCAGCGCGCAGCATCGCCTCGGCTGCGATCGGATCGCGCGCCTCGGCGCTCGCCACGGACTGGCCGAGATCGCGCAGCGTCGGATACACGAGCAGCTGCAGCCCGTTGCGCCGCTCGGTGCGGGTCTGCGGCAGCTCGCCAAAGTCCCACCTGCGGTGCTGTGCCTGCGGCGCCGGACCCGGCGCAACGCTCGCGCCCTCGCGCGCGCGCAGGGTGCGCCGAAGGGCCGCCAGATCGCGCCCCTCGGCCAACACTGTGTCGCGCGCATCGATGACGCGCATGTTCAGCCGCAGGTACGGCGGCAGAGGCAACTGCGCAAGTTCTGCAACCGTGAGCGCGCTGGCCGTCCGCCGTGCGATCCAGGGCGCCAGGGCGGCGTAGAAGCCCGGCAGCGTGTCCACGTCGTCCGTCGCCGCGACGGCCAGCTCCTCGAGCGCCTGGCGCGCGTGCTCGGGCACCGGCACCAGCTGCTTGCGCTGGCCTTTCGGCAATTCGCGCAGCAGCGCGACGATCTTCTCCAGGCGCCACCCGGGCACCAGCCAGGCAAGACGATCCGCATCGAGACTCTCGAGCAGCACGTCCGGCACGAGCAGCGTCAATCCGTCGTCCGGCTCCCCGGGCTCGAACCGGTACAGGATCGGCAGCCGGTTGCCGCCGACCACCAGCGCGTCCGGAAAGCGGCGTGCGTCGATCTCCTCCGCCGCGCGCAGCATCAGATCCGCACGGGTCATGCGCAGCAGGCCGGGCTGCTCGCGCTCGGTCTGCCGCCACCAGCGCGTGAAGCTCTGCACGGAGCTGACGCTGAGCGGCACCCGATCGCGATAGAACTCCAGCAGATGCTCCTCGTGGGCGAGAATGTCGCGGCGGCGGATCTTCGCCTCGAGCCGCTGCAGTTCGTCGCAGAGCGCGCGGTTGGCCCGCAGGAACGGCGCATCGAGCACGACGCGTGGCGGTCCGTGCTCAGGATCGATAAGCACCTCGCGGATGAAGATATCGCGCGCCTCGGCCGGAGCAATGCGCCCGTAGTCGACCCGCCGGCGGCTCGCCAGCTGCAAGCCGTAGAGCGTCACCGTCTCGAATGCACCCACCATGCCGCGCCGCTCGACCCACTGCGGCTCGCTGTAGCTGCGCTTGACCAGGTGCTCGGCCGCCCGCTCGATCCACGCCGGCTCCACGGCCGCGACCATCCGGGCGTACAGCCGGGTGGTCTCGAGCAGGCTCGCAGCCACGAGCCACTTCGGCGGCCGGCCGGCAAGCGGCGTCCCTGGGGCGATGACGAAACGCATCGCGCGCGGGCCGTCGTATTCGCGCCGCTCGTTCAGCATACCGATGGAGCCGAGAAAGCCGGTGAGGATGGCCTGATGCAGCTCGGCGTAGCTGGCGGGGATCTGGTTCGCGCGCAAGCCCAGCTCCTGGGCGCTGCGGGTGAGCTGCGCATGCAGGTCCTGCCACTCGCGCATGCGCAGGAAGGAGAGGAAGTGCTCGCGACACCACTTGCGCAGCTGGTTACCCGTGCGCTGGGCGCTCTCCTGCAGGTACAGGCGCCAGAGATTCAGGACCGTAACGAAATCCGAGCGCGGATCGGCAAACAAGGCGTGCTTCTGCTCGGCCTGCTGCTGCAGCTCGGTCGGCCGTTCGCGCGGATCCTGCGCCTCCAGAAACGCCGTGATCACCAGCATCTCGGTGAGACAGCCGAGCCAGGCGGCCGCGAGCAGCATGCGGCCGAGGCGCGGATCGAGCGGAATGGCCGCGATCTTGTGTCCGAGCGGCGTCACGCGGCGCTCGGCGTCCATCGCCTGCAGTTCCTCGAGCAGCCTTACCCCGTCCTTGATCAGCCGCGCATCGGGTGGGTCGAGAAAGGGAAAATCCTGCGGCTCGCCGAGCTCGAGGCTCGCCATGCGCAGAATCACGCTCGCGAGGTTGGTGCGCAGCACCTCCGGCGCGGTGAACCGCTCGCGCGCCGCGAAATCCTCCTCGGCGTAGAGGCGGATGCAGATCCCCGGCGCCTCGCGGCCGCAGCGGCCCTTGCGCTGCTCGGCGCTCGCCTGGGAGATCGGCTCGACGTGCAGCCGCTGCACCTTGGCGCGCGGACTGTAGCGGCTGATGCGCGCAAGTCCCGAGTCGATGACGTGGCGGATGCCCGGCACGGTGAGGGAGGTCTCGGCCACGTTGGTGGCAAGCACGATGCGCCGGCCCGTGTGCCGCTGGAAGATGCGCGTCTGCTCGGCGCTCGAGAGACGCGCATAGAGCGGCAACACCTCGCTGAGCCGCAGCGGCGCGCGGGCAAGCGCATCGGCAGCTTCGCGGATGTGCTTCTCCCCCGGCAGGAACACCAGCGTATCGGCCGGCGCGCCGCCACCCTCGAGCTCGCGGACCGCCGCCACCACGCCCTCCGGCAGGGACAGCTCCGCCGCATCTTCGTCCTCCCCGGCAAGCGGCCGGTAGCGCACCTCCACCGGATAGCTGCGCCCGGACACCTCAACCACCGGGGCCCCGCCGAAGAACTCAGCGATGCGTTGCGGCTCGATCGTCGCCGAGGTGACGATCAGCCGCAGCTGCGGTCGCCGCGGCAGCAGCCCGCGCAGCACGCCGAGCAGCAGATCGATATTGAGACTGCGCTCGTGCGCCTCGTCGATGATCAGCGTGTCATAGCGACGCAACGAGCGGTCGCTTTCGAGCTCCTTCAGCAGGATGCCGTCGGTCATCAGCTTCACCCGGCTGTGCGGACCGGTCCGGTCCGTGAAGCGCACCTGATAGCCGACCGCCCCGCCGACGCTCGTACCGAGCTCCTCGGCGAGGCGCGTAGCGAGCGCGCGCGCGGCAATGCGCCGCGGCTGAGTGTGGCCGATCAGCCCGGCGAGGCCCCGCCCGGCCTGCAGGCAGATCTTCGGCAGCTGGGTGGATTTGCCCGAGCCGGTCGCGCCGCACACCACGATCGCCGGGTGACGCTCGAGCGCCTCGATGATCTGCTCGCGGTGCGCGCTGATCGGCAGCGCCGGATCGCACTCGAGCCGCAGCGAGGCGTTCACGCCCGGCGGCGTCCCGCCCTGCACTGTTTCCATCCGTGCAAGTGTAATGCACGGCGCCCTCCCGGGTGTGGCGTCTAGATCACGCCGCGACGGACCTGGTCAAGCTCGATCGACTCGAACAACGCCCGGAAGTTGCCCTCGCCGAAGCCCTCGTTTCCCTTGCGCTGAATGATCTCGAAGAAGATCGGACCGATCACGTTGGCGGTGAAAATCTGCAGCAGCAGCCCCTCGCCACCGCGCGGGTTGCCGTCGATCAGGATGCGCCGGCGACGCAGCTCATCGAGCGGCTCGCCGTGTCCCGGCACGCGCGCCTCAATGCCCTCGTAATAGGTGTCGGGGGTGTCCTGGAAAGCGATGCCCTGGGCGCGCAGCGTATCGACGGTGCGGTAGATGTCCTCGCTGGCGAGCGCGATGTGTTGGATGCCCTCGCCATGATACTGGCGCAGGTACTCCTCGATCTGGCTCTTGTCATCCTGCGACTCGTTGATTGGAATGCGGATTTTGCCGCACGGGCTGGTCATGGCGCGCGAGAACAGTCCGGTGTGTTTGCCTTCGATGTCGAAGTAGCGGATCTCGCGGAAATTGAATAGCTTCTCGTAAAAGCCCGCCCACAGGTCCATGTTGCCGCGCTGCACATTGTGGGTCAGGTGATCGATGAGCGTCAGGCCGGCCTCGCGGGCGCCCGGCAGCGGCGGGACCGGCCGGAAATCCACGTCGTAGATCGATCGATCGCCGTAGCGGTCCACCAGATAGATGAGCGAGCCACCGATACCTTCGATACACGGAATGTTGAGCTCCATGGGGCCGGCGAGCTGGGGACCGGGCTTGGCGCCGAGTTCGATCGCCCGCCGATAGGCATACGCGGCATCGCGCACGCGAAACGCCATTGCGCACGCGGAGGGTCCGTGTTCACGGGCAAACCGCTGCGCGAACGAGTTCGGTTCGGCATTGATGATGAAATTGATGCCGCCCTGGCCGTGCAGCGTGACGTTCTTGGCGCGATGCCGGGCCCGTACCGGGAAACCCATGCGCTCGAACAGATCGCGCAGCAGCAGCGGATCGGGCGCGGTGTACTCGACGAACTCAAACCCGTCGGTACCCATGGGATTGTCGTGATTCTGGCTCATCGGTACCCCCGTCACACTCGCCGCGCGCCGGCGACCGTTTCGTTGCGAACGCAACTATAATACTCGCACAGCCGATGAAGGCACAGACGTATATAATCGCCGCCCACCATGCACGCCTCATCCCCCGCCGGCGACGGCCGGCACCTGCGCAGCATCCCCCCCACGCGCCTCGCGCTCATCGACCGCATCGCCCGCATCCGCCTGCCGCACGGCCCGACCGCCGCGCTGGCGCGCCTGTCCGGCGAGTTCCTGCGGACCTATTACCGCAGGGTCGGCGAAGAGGATCTCGCGGCACGCGCTCCGACCGCGCTCGCTCACGCGGCACGCTGTCACCTGGAACTCGGCCAGCGCCGCGCTCCCGGACAGTCTCTGGTGCGGGTCTTCAATCCCGATCCCGAGCGCGACGGCTTCGAGTCGCCGCACACGGTCGTGCAGGTCGTCACCGACGATCGCCCGTTCCTCATCGACTCGCTCGGACTGGCGTTCAATCGTGCCGGACTGGCCGTACACCTGATCGTGCACCCGGTGCTCGAGATGCGCCGCGACGCCCGCGGGCGGATCGTGGCACTCGGCGCCGACGACACGCGTGCGCATCGCGCCGAATCCTGGGAGATGTTCGAGATCGACCGGCGCACCGACCCCGAGACCCTCGAGCGGCTGCGCGCCGATATCGAGCAGACGCTCGCGCAGGTGCGCGCCGCGGTCGAGGACTGGGACTCGATGCGCGAGCGCGTGCGCGGCATCGTTGCGGATCTGGAGAACAATCCGCCGCCGCTCGCCAGCGAGGAAACCGCCGAGGCGCGCCAGCTGCTGCGTTGGATGGAGGAGAGCCACTTCGTTTTCCTCGGTTACCGCCAGTACCGTCTCGAGCGCGGCGCCCGGCACGACACGCTGCGCGCCGAGCCGCGCAGCGGTCTGGGCATTCTGCGCCCGCGCGGTCCGGGCGAGCGGCCCTCGGCGACGACGCTGAAGGGCGAGATCCGCGAGCGGGCACGGGAACGCGAGCTCCTCGTGCTCACCAAGGCGAATTCCATCTCCGCCATTCACCGCGCGGAATACCTCGATTACGTCGGCGTGAAGACGTTCGACGCCCGCGGCGAGGTCAGCGGCGAGCACCGTTTCCTCGGCCTTTGGACATCCACCGCGTATCACCGCAGCCCGCGCGACATTCCGGTGCTGCGCCTGAAAGTGGCGCGCGTCATCCAGTTCTTCGGCCTCGACCCGCAGAGCCACGATGGCAAGGCGGTGCTGAACGTGCTGGAGACCTACCCGCGCGACGAGCTGTTCCAGGCGAACACGCGCGACCTGGTGCGCATCTGCCGTGGAGTCGTCAACCTGTACGAACGGCGCACGGTGCGTCTGCTGGTACGGCGCGATCCGTATCACCGGTTCTTCTCCTGCCTGGTCTACGTGCCGCGCGATCGGTACAACACCGACGTCCGCCAGCGCATCGAGCAGATCGTGCTCGCCGGATTCGGCGGCAAGGCCGTCGAGAGCCAGGTACAGATCTCCAGCGCCAGCCATGCGCGGGTGCACGTCGTGGTGCGCACCG
>JAJXWE010000022.1 GCA_021781775.1 Pseudomonadota bacterium
ACGATTACGGGTCATTGTGGATGCGCGCGGAGGAAGACACCGTGGAGCTGTTTTGAACCCGAATGCTATCCACCTGACGGATGGTACCGCGCAGCGGTTGCGTGAATTCCTCTTTCGGGATGAGGATTTCCAGGCGCTGCGTGCGCTCGTTAGGTCGCTCACCGGAATTAATTTGAGCGAGCAGAAGCGCGAATTGGTCTATGGCCGCCTGACGCGGCGGCTGCGTGCGCTGCACCTTCGAAGCTTCGCCGAATATCGTGAGCTGCTGAGGCGCGACCCGAGCGAACTCACCGAGCTGTGCAACGCGATCACCACGAATCTCACATCGTTCTTTCGCGAGCCACATCATTTTCAGTACCTTCGCGAGCAATGGCTCACTCCCCTCGCGCAGGAGCGCACTGGCGGTCGGTTACGCATCTGGTCGACAGCCTGTTCCAGCGGCGAAGAACCCTATTCCGTTGCCATGACGGTGCTCGAGACGCTCACTGAGCGCGACCGGTGGGACGTGCGGATATTGGCCACGGACCTGGACTCCGAAATGCTCGAGCGCGGCCGGCGAGGCGTATATCCCCCCGACCGCCTGCACGGGCTTACACCGCAGCGGCAAGCACGATTTCTCCCGGAGGTCCAGAGCAGTCCTACCGGCAGCCGGCGGATCGCCCCGGAGGTTGCTGCACTGGTTACGTTCAAGCAACTCAATCTGATGCATGCGTTGCCGATGAAAGGACCATTGGACGTCATCTTCTGCCGCAACGTGGTGATCTACTTCGACAAGGATACGCAGCGCGACCTGTTCGCCCGCATCAGTCAGCTGCAGCGGCCCGGCGACCTGCTCTTCCTCGGACATTCCGAGAGTCTGTTCAAGATCAGCGATAGTTATGCGCTCATTGGTAAATCCATCTACCGCCGTATCTGACACGCGCCCCGGCAAGCCAGAGCGCGTTGCTGCGGCGGACGCCGAGAGTGCGCCGCCGCCGCAGTTGCCGGGGTTCGAGCACTTCGAACGTCACTGGGACCGGGAAAACGGTTGGACCGTGAAGATCCTCCCCGGGGAGTACTACGTGACCGGCGGAGACGAGGCGATCAGCACCGTGCTCGGTTCGTGCATCTCGGCCTGCGTGCGCGATCCACAACGCCGGGTCGGCGGCATGAATCATTTTATGCTCCCCGAGGATGCTGCGGTCGGCCCGAACGACTGGTTGAACCCCGGCGCGGGTCTCGCCACGCGCTACGGGTCGTATGCGATGGAAAGTCTCATCAACGATCTACTCAAGCTCGGTGCCGCACGCGAGCGTCTCGAGATTAAGGTGTTCGGTGGCGGACAGATCTTGGCAGCGATGACTGACGTCGGCGGGCGCAACATACAGTTCGTCCGCAATTATTTGACGATCGAGGGCTACCGCCTGACGGCCGAAGACCTCGGCGGCACACAGCCGCGCAAAGTTGTCTATTTTCCGACCAGCGGCCGCGCGCGGCTGCGCAAGCTGCGCCCCGTCGAGAATCGAATCATCAGCCGCCATGAGCAGCTGTACCTGGAGAGCCTCGGACGGCAGATCGCCGGTGGGGCAGTGGAGCTGTTCAAATGATGCGGCAGCAAGGACGCCCCCCGGGCGAGCACGCAGCAACCGACGTCCCGCGACGCATTCGGGTGCTTATCGTCGACGACTCCGCTCTGGCGCGAACGATGTTGGGGGAGATGCTCAGCGCAGCGCCCGACATCGAGGTCGTGGGGACGGCCGCCGACGCGCACGTGGCGCGCGAGAAGATCAAACGCCTCAACCCCGACGTAATCACCCTTGACGTCGAGATGCCGCGCATGGACGGCATTACCTTCCTGCGCAACCTGATGCGCCTGCGTCCGATGCCGGTGGTCATGGTCTCGTCTCTGACCGATCGTGGCGCGGATGTGACACTCGATGCGCTCGCACTCGGCGCCGTCGATTATCTGCCGAAGCCGAAGATCGACCTGGCGGCCACGTTCCTCGAGTATCGGGACGAGTTGGCCGATAAAGTCCGCACCGCCGCACGCGCCAGCGTGCGGGCGCTCGACCCGCGCCGCAAATCGCTGCAGCCGGGACCGACGCATAGCACCGATGCGGTACTGCCCTTGGGAGTCACTTCGCGGTCACTGCGCACTACCGATCGCATCATCGCCATCGGCGCCTCGACGGGTGGCACCGAGGCGATCAAGGAGGTGCTCACGCATCTCCCGCCCGACAGTCCTGGCGTGGTAATCGCGCAGCACATTCCGAAGGCCTTCAGCGGACCGTTCGCCCGGCGGATGAACGACTGCTGCTCGGTATCGGTGACCGAGGCCGAAGATGGACAGCAGATTCTGGCCGGTCACGTCTACATCGCCCCCGGCGACCGCCATCTGATGGTTGTCCGCAATGGGGCCCGTTACGCCTGTCGGCTCGACGACGGCGTTCCGGTCAACCGGCACAAGCCCTCGGTCGATGTGCTGTTCCGCTCGGTCGCCCAGCACGCGGGCCGGAACGCCGTCGGCGTGCTGCTTACCGGCATGGGCAAGGATGGTGCGCGCGGCCTGAGAGAGATGCTCGACAGCGGCAGCCGTACGATCGCACAGGACGAGGCCACGAGTGTCGTCTGGGGAATGCCCGGCGAGGCCGTCGCACTTGGTGCCGCCGAGCACGTGCTGCCGCTGGAGCATGTCGCCGGCAAGATCCGCGCCCTGGCCGAGACCATGGATATCACGCGCGACACCCGAACCGCTGCCGGCTCCAGTGACGTTTGAGCGATGCGCCGGATCGCTGCCAAGGTATCAAGTCGGCGCGCCTCCCGCCGATAACCCCAGAGCAATACGAGGCCACGCCATTGACCAGTCCCGCCCCAGAGATTCCGACCGCCGCCCCAGCCGGCAATGCCGACGTTTTTGCCTTCGTTCAGGCACTTGCCACCGAACTGTCGAATGGCAAGGTGGAGTTGCCGAGCTTCCCGGATATCGCGTTGCGCGTGCGCCAGGTGCTCGCCGACGAAGAAGTTTCTCAGGAGCAGGTCGTGCGTGTGGTCGGTTCCGAACCGATGCTCGCCGCGCGGCTGCTGCAGATCGCCAATTCTGCGGCGATCAATTTCGGCGGACGACCGATCACAGACCTGCGCAGCGCCATCGCGCGGCTGGGGTTCAACATGGTACGCAGCGCCGCCATCGCGTTCGCCATGTCGCAATTGAAGAAGAGCGAGAGCCTCAAGGGGCTCGAACGGCCGCTCGATGACCTGTGGCGCTCCACCGCGTCGGTCGCCGCCATGTCCTACGTGGTGGCCAAGCGCTTCAGCCGCGTCAACCCCGATGCCGCGATGCTCGCCGGACTGCTACACGGCATTGGCAAGCTCTACATCCTCACCCGCGTCACCGGCCACCCGCAGCTGCTGGCCGATCCGGCCGTCTACAGCACCATCGTGCGCGACTGGCATGCGCCGATCGCGAAGGCTTTGCTCGAGAACTGGGACATGGCCGAAGAGATCGTCGCCGCGGTCAGCGATTACGAGGACCTCGAGCGCAAGCACGTCGGGGCGCCCGATTTGACCGACGTGCTGACTGTCAGTCATCTGCTCAGTGCGTTCAAGGAGCACCCCGAGACGCTGGAGCTCAACATGCACGACGTGGCGGCCTGCCGCCGACTGACGCTCGACAAGAACAGCTACCTCCAGTTGATCGAGGAGTCCGAGCACGAGGTCAATGCGCTGCGCGAGGCGCTCGGCGTGTGATGACCTACGCACAAGAGAAGGAACCAATGCAGCCACAGCGACCCGCCAGCGCGCTCGCCGAGTCCAGCCCTCCCCGGGCCACGGGGGAAGACACCGCGTTCGGCTTCGTGCGCGAACTGGCCACGGAGCTGTCTGGCGGCAAGGTCGAGCTGCCCGGCTTTCCGCACATCGTGATGCGGGTTCAGCGGGTGCTGAGCGACCCAGGCGCGGATCTGGGACGAATCGTGCGCGTCATCGGCGGGGAGCCGGTGCTCGCCACGCAGCTGATGCGCATGGCCAATTCGGCGGCGCTCAATCCGGGTGCCGCGCCGGTGACGGATCTTCGCTCGGCCGTGGCGCGCGTCGGGCTGGACACGGTGCGCTCGGCCACCATCGCCTTCGCAGTACGGCAGCTGCGCGAGGCCCCCGCGCTGCGCGGCCTGGAGTCCCAGCTGGGCGAGCTGTGGAAGCGTAGCGTGCAGGTGGCGAGCCTGAGCTTCGTCATCGCGCGCCATCTATCGCGCGTCATGGCCGACACCGCGTTGCTCGGCGGATTGCTGCAGGGCGTTGGCCGGCTTTACATCCTCACCCGCGCGAGCAGCCACCGTTCACTGTTTCACGATAAGGCCGCCTACCAGGCCATCGAGCAGGCTTGGCATCTGAGCATTGCGACCGCACTGCTGGAGAACTGGGGCATGGCCGATGAGCTCGTCCAGGCCGTACAGGAGTCGGAGAATCGCGAACGCGACTCCCGCGGTCCGGCGACGCTCGCCGACGTACTGCTCGCCGGAACGCTGCTAACCGACCTCGATGAACCGGCGAGACTGCGCGCGTGTCTCGAGGCCGCCAAGCCGCTGCAGCGCCTACCGCTCGATGCCGACACCTGTGAACGTCTGCTCGAGGAGTCGGCCCAGGAGATCGCCGCGCTGCGTGAAGCGCTTGGTTGATCGGGCCAGCATGTGCCGGTCGGATCGCGATTAACGACCGATCCGCTGCGCCGGCGCATCGGGTCCGATCAAGCTCCATTCGAGCAGACCGACATAGCCGTCACTCGCAGCCACCACCAGCCGCATCGCCGAGTTGTGCGCCACCGTACCGGGTGTATGGGCATGCTGCGCGCGCCAGGCAACTGCACGTCGCACGTAGACTTGCGCATCAGCCACCTTTGCGAGGCATTCATACTCGCCGAAGGCGCGTACGGTACGCATGATGCGCTCGATCGGCTGATGGAAATCGATGGTTCGATCGGCGTCAGTAAACAATTTCCAGTACGTGCCTTCGCCCTGCGGTTTGGCGCCGCGCCACAGCGCCTCGAAGTCGCCGGCGACCCGCGCAGCAAGTCTGCCGGAGGCTAGCTGAGTCTGCAGGTCCAGACTCTCGTGGCACTCGTCGGCGGTCATCGGAAAGATCTCCTGCGCAAGGATCTCGCCGGCATCGAAACGGGCCGTGACCTTGTGGCACGTGATGCCCCACTCGGTGTGGCCGTCAAGAATCGAACGCACCAGCGGATAGGCGCCACGCCCGATTGGCAGCGGTGAGGGATGGAAATTCACGGCGTAGCGCAGATGAGGCTGCCAGTCCCCGATCCGCCACTGATAGCTGGCGACTACCAGCAGGTCGCAGCCGCGCGAGTGCAGATCGGCGAGGTCGGCATCGAGCATGCGCGAGATCTGCACCGGGACATCAAGTTGCCGCGCCCGCTCCAGGGAGAGCTTGTTGTGGAAAATACGGTCATCCACCGGCGAGGTAAACACTTTCACCGGCTGCCAGCCGGCCGCGAGAAAGGCCTCGAACACGGGCAGGTAGCGATCGGTCAGCGTGATCGCAAAGCGCATGGCAGCTCCGATGGACCGTAAGGCTGGGATCCTACTATAGAGATCCCACAGATCGCGAGCCGCGCGCGTTGCCGCGCAATCGTGTTCACAGTCAATGAGCCTTGGTCACCGCCGTTCTTGTACACCAGTTCACGCTGGCTTCAAGCGGTGAGTCTGCATCAGGGTCGGGACGTGTCGCGGTATCGACGAGTGGCGACGCGACAGCAAGCGTTCCTCGGGGCTTGCTCCGATCCCCGCTTAAAATGAGAGACGCGCAGGAGGAAAAGAACCCCCAGGGTCACGCCGCACCGAGCACCCGACCCGAGCGTAGCGCTGCCGCCTCGTAGCCGCGCGGTCCGTAAGTGTCGCGGCGGGTCGGACGGCCGGTCAGGGCACCGAGCATGCTCTCCACTCGACGCAGGCGAGCAGTCACCAGCACGGCATTGTGGTCATTCAACTCGCGGCAGCGCACTGCGCGTGCGGCGCATTCACGCAGGGAGCCCATCAGGCTGCCCCCCGCATCGCACCAAGCCATCACGGCCTCAAGGCCCGAACGATCGGATCCAAAGCCGTGCGCGGCGCACAGCGAGCGTCGCTGTTCCTCCAAACGGGCCAGGGCGCCCATGCGCTCCTGGCGCGCGCGCGTAGTCTGCTCGATCAGCTGGACGTCCGAGCCCTCGAGAATCTGTGCTTCGCGAACCAGCAACTGCTCAAGCTCTGCGAGCAGGTGCGCTTCATCGCGAAACAGCTCGGTCAGGTGCTCGCGGCAGACCAGCGGATCCATCGATCAGCCTCCGCTCAGCTGCGCGAGCGAGTGCTCGAATTGCACCAAGTTCGTGGCGATCACGGCGGGCTGCACCGTATAGCTGCCGTTGTCGATCGCAGCCTGAAACTTCGCCACCCGCGCCGAGTCGACCGCTGGCAGTGAACTCAGATGCTGGGCGAGACCGGCCAGCAGGCTTGCCGAGTCCGTAATGTGCACGTCGGAACCGGGCGCAGCAGAAGCAGCGGCAGTGCCGGAGCTCTGCCCACCGGCCGAATCCGGCGCGCGGCGCGTCCCATTGCCGGCATCCACCGCCGGCGAGGCACCGCTTAACCCGTTGATTTTGCTCGACATCGTCGCTCTCCTCGAGCATCTATGTCCGGATATCGGCGTTCCATCGGGAAACTTTAGGGCGAGACATAGACGACATGAGATCCACCGACCGTTCCTTGCACGACCCTCTTGGAGGTCGGGTTCTGAACCTGGATCACCGCGCCGTAACGGCCGTCCTGAAGCGCGATGCCGCGTGCCCGGACCTGAATGCCGCCGATCGACGCGACCAGCGTCACCGACTGGCCTTGGCGCACCATGAAGTTCGCCAGCAAGTCGCTGCTGTGCAGCACCGCGCCGGCGGGCATCGGATGGCGCAGCGAGCTGCGCCCCACCTCCGTCAGATTCGTGACGTAGCCGGCGGCCACTCCCGACACAAGACGGGTCTCGGGCAGCAGATCGGCCGCCGTCAGCCGCGCACCAGCACTCTCCGGCTGGCGCAGCGCCCACACGTGAATGCGGGACTGGATGCTCACCGGAACGTAAATCGTCCAATCGGCACCGACGTGACACCCGACTGCGACCGACATATTGGCTGCGAGTCTCGCGCCCGAGAGCAGTGCCGCCTCCAACGGCCCGCCGCAGCGGGCTAGGCGCAGGCGCGAATCCAGGCGTCCAGCCGTAATGACGACACCCGGTTCGCCGGGCGGCATCTGCCCCAAAACGAATTGTTCGGCCGCCCGACGGATGCTTGGGACCGGCTGAATCGCACCGACGGCAAATCCGGAGACGCACAGCCCTAATGCGGCAAGCCATACCGAGGCCCTTGAAAGGCTCCCACGACGAATCGTTGACGCGTGCTGTTTCATGCGTGCTTAGCATGCAAGCCATGGGCCAGCGCGTGAGCAATGCGTGAACACGGTGCGCATTCAAGCCCATACGTCGGATGCCGATAAACACAGCAGCGCCGAACCTCCGGCTGCCTCCGGCGGTAAGCATCCGCCGCCCGGCGTGACGCACGTCACGTTCTCCAGGGCATCGACGGCGGTTTTGCATCGGAAAGTGCCGCCTCAGCGCTCTGGCACGCCTCTTGCTGCATGTCTGGCAGGTTTCATTACCGCCGGTTTTTTGACATGCCGTTCAATCTCAACGCCTACCTCGGGATACAACCCGACGCTCTGCGAGTCTTCTCGCAGCGCGCGACCGTGCTCGCGGCGAACCTCGCCAACGCGGACACACCGGGATACAAGGCGCGCGACATTAACTTCCGAGCCGCGCTCGCCGCCGCCGACCCGAACTCGGGCAGCGGCGGTGCGAGCGGCACCGCTGGCAGCAACGGCGTGCAGATGGTCACCACGAACCCACTCGACGTGACCGCATCAGCGACCGCCCCTGGAACCCTCTCGACCACTCAATTCCTCCGCTATCGCATCCCGCTTGCCCCATCGCTCGACGGCAACACCGTCAGCTCGCAGATGGAAGAAGCGAAGTTCGCACAGAACACGGTGCGCTACCAGGCCGCCCTGAGTTTCCTCGAACAGCGCTTCCGCGATCTGAGCACCGCCATCACCGGCCAGTAGCCCACCGCCACACAGCAGCAGGCACACCATGGGACTCTTCAACATCTTCAATATCGGTGGATCGGGCATGTCCGCCGAGTCCGTGCGACTGAATACCGTCGCCAGCAACCTCGCCAACGCCGACAGCGTCAGCAGCAGCGCGAGCACCGCCTACAAGGCCCGGTATCCGGTGTTCCAGGCCGTCCAGGCCTCGATCGGCGGTGCCGAACCGGCCTCCCTGCAGGCCGCCGACGCCTCGGTCGCGGTCAACGGCATCGTGCAGAGCACCGCGCCGCCGACTGCCCGCTACGAGCCGGGCAACCCGATGGCCGACGCCCAGGGCTACGTCTACTCCTCGAACGTCAACGTCGTTCAGCAGATGGCCGACATGATCTCAGCGTCCCGCTCCTATCAAAACGACGCCCAGGTCGTCGACACGTCCAAATCCCTCATGCTCGACACCCTGAAGCTCAGCCAGATCTGAAGCGACCTTCCCACTCAGCCGGACACACTCCATGTCATACAACTCCATCAGCGCGTACGCCGCTCAATCCGCAAATGCGGCCGCCGCATCGGCCGCAGCCAGCGCCTCCGGCTCATCCGCCGGTGCTGCCAACAGTTCGCTCGCGCTGACCCAGAGCGACTTCCTGCAGCTTCTTACCACCCAGCTGCAGAATCAAGACCCGACCAAGCCGACCGACCCCAGTCAATTCGTCAACGAATTCGCAGCCCTTAGCGAAGTCAGCGGCATCAGCAGCATGTCGAATTCCATCGGGAGCCTTACCAGCTCCATGACATCCTCGCAGCTGCTGAATGGCACGAACTTAATCGGCCACACTGTGATCGCCTCCGGAAACTCCGCGGCGCTGACCTCGGGCGGCAACATCACCGGCGCCGTGACCGTACCGGCGGGCGCGAGCTCACTCACTGTGCAGGTCACCGACTCGGCCGGCCAGCTGATCAACACATTCTCCGTGCCCGCAACCAGCGGAACCACGTCATTCACCTGGAACGGCACCACGACCACCGGTGCCACGGCACCTGCGGGCGTCTATAACTTCTCCGTCTCCGCGAACTCCAACGGTACGCAGACGGCAGTCACGCCCATGCTCGCCTACAAGGTGAACAGCGTAACGATCGACCCGACCAGCAACAGCTTGACCCTAAATACCGACGGCGGATCCGTGCCGCTGAGCGCCGTCAACCAGGTGATGTAAGGAGCCGTTACCATGCCTTTCGCACTCGCCCTCTCCGGAATCAATGCCGCCAACACAGATCTGAACACGACCGCGAACAATATCGCGAACGTGGACACTGTCGGATTCAAATCTTCACGCGCCGAATTCTCGAGCCTGTACGCCCAAACCCAGCAGGGTGACTCCCTGACGACCAGCGGAAATGGCGTCGCCGTGTCGACCATCGCACAGCAGTTCTCGCAGGGGAACATCAACACCACCTCGAACAATCTTGATCTGGCACTGAGCGGTAACGGCTTCTTTGTGGTCAGCAACAACGGTTCGCTCGCCTATACACGCAATGGCGCCTTCCAGGTCGACCAGAACGGCTACCTCGTCACCGCCTCCGGCGACCAGGTCCAGGGATTCCAACCGCTCGCCACCGGCGGATTCAATACGGGGGGACTCTCCGCCCTGCAGCTCTCCACAGCTCAGGTCGCCCCTGCAGCCACCACGACCGCCGACATGACGCTCAATCTGCCGTCCAATGCCACCACGCCGACCAATGCGTTCAGCCCGACCGATTCGACCAGCTACAACAATACGACGTCACTCACCGTATACGACTCACTCGGCGCTGCGCACACCGCCCAGCTGTACTTCATCAAAGGCGCAACCAACGCCACCGGGAGCAACTGGTCTACGCAACTGTACATCGACGGCAGTGCCGTCGGTACGCCGCAGAACCTCACATATTCGAGCGCTGGCGTCCTCACGACCCCGGCCAATGGCGCAGTGAATTTCGGTTCGTACACACCGACCACCGGTGCGAGTCCGATGAACATTGCGTTCAACTTCGGCACCTCGACGCAGTACGGCAGCTCCTTTGCCGTCAATGCCATCACCCAGAACGGCTACACGACCGGCAATCTCACCGGGATCAATATCAGCCCCAGTGGCGTCGTGCAGGCAAACTTCACCAATGGTCAGTCGAAGACCCTCGGCGAGGTCGCACTCGCAAATTTCGCCAATCCGCAGGGACTGCAGCAGACCGGCAATACCCAGTGGGTCCAGACATTCGCCTCGGGTGCCGCGGTCAACGGAGTCGCCGGTACGTCCGGGTTCGGAACCATCCAGTCCGGTGCACTCGAGCAATCGAACGTGAATCTGACCGCCGAGCTCGTGAATATGATCACCGCCAGCCGGAACTTCCAAGCGAACTCGCAGATGATCAACACAGCCAACCAGGACACTC
>JAJXWE010000023.1 GCA_021781775.1 Pseudomonadota bacterium
AGCCTCGAGACCGCCCTCACCGAGTACCGGCTCGACAACTCGGTCTATCCGAGCACCCAGCAGGGCCTGAAGGCACTGGTGAAGCGCCCGAACGACCCAGCCCTGACCAACTGGCACGGCCCCTACGTCCAGCGGCTGGTCAACGACCCCTGGGGCCACCCTTACCAGTACGTCTACCCCGGCACGCACGGGATGGCCTATGACCTGTACACCCCGGGCCCCGGCGGCGGCGCCGACAGCGGCACTGGCGGCAACAGCCACAACGAGATCGCCAATTGGAATCTCGGCAATAGCAACTGATCCGGCCGCAATGGGCATGCCTGTGCAGCGCGGCGCCGGCGAGCGCGGCTTCACGCTGCTCGAGATGCTGGTGGTGCTGGCCATCATCGGCATCGTCACCGCCGGGGTGCTGCTGTCGCTGAATCTCGGCGGGCACGACGTTCCGCTCGACACCGCGGCGCATCGACTGCACGCGCTGATGCGCTATGCGCGCGAGCAGGGCGAGTTGCAGACGCGAGACTACGGCATCGTGTTCGAGCCACAGGGGTATCGTTTCGTGGTGTTCTCCGCGCGGCACAACGCGTGGCGCAAGGCCACCGGCGACAGCGCGCTGCGCGCGCGGCGCCTGCCTGCCGGCGTACGCCTGACGGTGGTGGTCGACGGGCGCGAGGTCAAGCTGCGCGCCCACCCGCAGGACAAGAATGGCTCGCTCGCCCCGCAGGTCATGCTCTACTCCAGCGGCGACCTCTCCTCCTTTCGCGTGACGCTGGAGCGTCCCGGCACGCACCGCGAATTCGTCATCCGCCCGAACCGCGACGGGCGCATCGTCGAGCAGCCGCTCAAGCACGGCGAGACCTCATGAGATCCCAACGCGGCTTTACCCTCATCGAGGTGCTGGTGGCCCTCGCCATCGTCACCATCGGCATGGCCGCGGTGCTTGAGGCGCTCACCTCTTCGGCGCGCGCGACGCTCTACCTGCGGCGCAAGAGCTTCGCCGAGTGGGTCGCGATCAACCAGATCGAGCGGGTCCGTCTCACGGGCGTGCTGCCGCGCGCCGGCACCAGCCGCGGGCGGGTGCGTTTCGCCCGGCATCACTGGCACTGGCGGCAGAAGGTCATCGCCACCCTGGTGCCAGGCGTTGAGCGCATCGAGGTGAGCACGCGCCCGGTGAAGGATCCGGACGGCCACGAGTGGTACGCCACGGTCACCGGCTACATGGGCCAGGCCATCGAGGCGCCGAACCCGCTCGCCCCGCAATGGATCGCCGGCCCGATCAGCGGTACGCCGGCCGGCGCCGTGCCGGGCGTCCCGCCCGCGCCGATGACCCAGCCGCTGGGGCTGCCGTGAGTCGCCCGGCGCCCGAGCGCCGCGCGCGCGGCTTCACGCTGATCGAGCTGCTGGTGGCGATCTTCATCGCCGCGATCATGTTCGCGATCGGCTACGGCGTGATCATGCAGGCGCTACGCGCGCGCGGAGCCATCCGGGAGGACCAGCACCAGCTGCTCGCGCTGCAGACGGCACTGCGCATCATGGAGCAGGACTTCGTGCAGCTCGCGCCCCGACCGATCCGCTCCCCGAACGGCCAGGGCTGGCAGCCGGCGCTGCTCGGCAGCCCCACGACCGAGCCGCTGGTGGTGCTGACGCGCGGCGGCTGGAGCAATCCGCTCGGCCTGCAGCGTCCCGAGCTCGAGCGGGTCGCCTACGTGCTCAAGCACGGCACGCTGATCCGCGAGCACTGGAACGTGCTCGATCCGACACTCCAGGACCAGCCCGTCGAGCGCGACCTGCTGAAGCACTTGAAGGGCGTGCAGCTGCGCTACCTGAACCTCGACCGGCAGTGGCTGACGCAATGGCCCCCGCCGGCCCTCGGCGGTGAAGCCGCCCTCGATGCGTACTACCGCGTACGCCCGCTCGCGGTCGAAGTGACGCTCGACACGCGCCAGTGGGGCAAGATCGTGCGCATCTTCGAGATCGCCGGATGAGCGCCGGGCGCCCCACGCACCGGGCGCGCGGCGCGCTCCGCATTGCGGCGCGTGAGCGCGGCGTGGCGCTGCTGGTTGCGATCCTGCTGGTGGCGCTCGCCACCGTCATTGCCGCCTCGCTCGCCTACCACAACGCGATGACCGCGCGGCGCACCATCGGGGCGTTCGACTACGATCAGGCGCTGCTTGTGACGCAGGGCACCGAGGCGTTTGCCGCCTATGCGCTGCAGCAGACCTACGCCAGCCAGCCGAACATGATCGACGCGGTGCAGCCCTGGGCGCAGCCCATCGGGCCGATCTCGGTCGGCCCCGGGGTGACGCTGCAGGCCTCGCTCGAGGATCTGCAGGGGCGCTTCAACCTCAACAACCTCATCGGCCCCGACGGCGTCACGGTGAACACGCAGCAGCTCGCCGCGTTCCGACGCCTCCTGGTGATGATCGGGCTCGAGCCACAGTGGGCCGACGACTGGGTCAACTGGATCGACAAGAGTCCGACGCCGGTCATCCCCGGGGCGCCCTCTGCCAGCGCCTACGCCGAGATGAACCCGCCCTACCAGACCCCGAATCTCCCCGTGACGAGCGCGAGCGAGCTGCTGGCGCTGCCGGGTTTCGGGCGCGCGCGCTTCGCGCGCATCGCTCCGTACGTCACCGCGCTGCCGGTCGGCACGAAGGTGAACGTCTGCACCGCCTCCCCGTACGTGCTCGACGCATTCCTCGGGCACGTGCAGTTCAGCGCCGATCCGCAGCAGTTCGCCAAGGACCGCGCCGCCTCCGGCGGCTGCTTTCCGACGATCGCCGAGTTCCAGACCGCCTACAGCAATACCCTGCCGGCGAACCCGAGCGGCCTCGGCGGGGGCACGGCCCCGCCGCAGAACAATTTCCAGCAGACCTTCGCGCAGCGCTCGGCCTGGTTCCTCTTGACCAGCGTCGTGCGCGCCGGCGGCACCGAGTTCGTCCTGTACTCGACGATGTTCCTCGATCACCAGAGCAACGGGGAGTCGCGGCCGATTCTGCGCAGCGACACGCCCGAGTAAGTTGGGCTACGATTGCCGGATGGCCGACTCGCTCCTGCTCAGGCTTTCCGACGGCGCGCCCGCCGAGGCGACCTGGCTGCGGGTCGGCGGCCCGCCGGCCACTCCTCCGGAACGCGGCCTGCTCAGCCTCGCGGCTGCCCGCGCCGGGGGCCGCCCGGTCATCGTGCTCGTGCCCGGGGCGGACGTGCTGCTCACCCGCGCCGAGCTGCCACCTTCACGCTCGAGCGTGAAGGTGCAGCAGCTGGTGCCGTTCGCCCTCGAGGAGCAGCTCGCCGAGGACATCGACACGCTGCACTTCGCCCTCGGCCGGCGCGGCGAGCTGCGCGCCACGCCCGTCGCGGTGGTCGCCCGCAAGCGCATGGACGAGTGGCTGGCCGCGCTGCGCGCGGCGGGCATCGAGCCGGCCGCGCTCTACGCCGACAGTCAGCTGCTGCCGCGCAACCCGACCCAGGCGGTGGCACTGCTCGAGGGACCGGCCATCACCGTGCGCACCCCGGCGGGCGAAACCGTAACGCTCTCGGCGGAGGCGCTTGCCGAGGCGCTCGAGGTCGCGCGCGCCGAGGAGGCGACCCGCGGCATGATCCTCTACACCGGCGCCCGGGAGTGGGAGCGTCACGGCGCGGCGATCGAGGCACTGCGCGGGCGCTTCGAGGCGCTCACGGTGCAACGCCTCCCGGGCGATGCGCTGGAGCTGCTCGCGGGCGGGCTCGGTGCCCCCGAGGCGATCAACCTGCTGCAGGGCGGCTACGCTCCGAGCCGCTCGCTGATCGCCGGCTGGCGCGCCTGGCGCTGGGCGGCCGTGCTGCTCGGGGCGCTGATCGCCGTGCACCTGCTCGGCCAGGGCCTCGAGCTCGTGGCGCTGCACCGCCGCGAGCGCGCGCTCGATGCGTCCATCGCCAAAGTCTTTACGCGCGCGATGCCGGGTGAACCCGTCACCGGGGAGGCGCGCCGACAGATGGCTGCGCGACTGGCAGAGGTGCGTGCGAGCCACTCGGGCGGAGGATTTCTGAGCGCGCTCGGTGCGCTCGCCGCGGCGCACGCGGGATCGGGGGGCACGCAGCTGACGTCGCTCGAGTTCGACTCCGGCGCCGTCACGCTCAGCCTCACCGCCCCCTCGGTCGAGGCGCTGAACGGTCTCGCCCAGTCCCTGACCACCCAGGGCTGGCAGGCGCGCCTCACCGGCGGCACCGTGGTTCCGGGCGGCTTCCGGGGCGGCATCCGCATGAGCCGGAGGCCCTGAGCCGTGGCCGCACGCGCACTGCCGTCGCTCGCGACGCTCTCGGTGCGGGAGCGGCGCGTGCTCGCCATCGGCGGGGCGATCGCCGCGGTGCTGTTCCTGATGGCCGTGGTGTGGCCGCTCGAGCGCGGCGTCGCCCGGGCGCACCGCGACGTCGCGCGCAAGAGCGCCGAGCTCACCTGGATGCGCAGCGTCGCCCCGGAACTCGCCGCGGCCGGACCACGGGGCCGTGCGCCAGTGAGCCTGCCGCTGATCGTGCTGATCGACCAGTCGGCCCACCAGGCCGGTCTCGGCGCAAGTCTCGCCGGCAGCACCCCGAACGGCAGCGGCGCGCTCAGCGTGCAATTGCAGCACGTGCCCTTCGACTCGATGGTTGCCTGGCTCGCCCGACTGCAGCAGCAGGCGGGGATCGAGGTCACCGCCGCACGCATCGAGGCGAGCGGCGCTCCCGGTCTGGTCAATGCCTCGCTCGACCTGAAGCGATCCTGACCGTTGCCGCGCCTGTCCATCATCCTGCTCGCCGCGCTGGTGTTCGCGATCGTGCTCATCGTGCGACTGCCGGCCGCGTGGGTCCTGCCCGCCCTGCACCGTGAGCTCACCTGTGCCGCGAGCGCCGGCTCGCTCTGGGACGGGGAATGCCGTGGCGCCGAGGTGCGCGGCGTCGCCCTGGATGAGCTGCGCTGGCGCATCCACCCGCTGCGACTGCTGCACGGCCGGCTCGCTGCGCAACTCAGCGCCACGCGCGGGACGGCGACCGCGAGCGGCGAGGTGAGCATTGGATGGAACGGCGCGCTGCGCGCTCGAGCGCTGCGCGCGCGAGTGCCCCTGGAGTCCGCGCTGCTGCCCATCGTGCCGCCCTACCTCAGCGGTCTGCTCGAGGCGGACGTCGCGCGCATCGAGGTGACCGGCGACGGGGCGATCGAGCGCCTGCAGGGTGAGGTCACGGTGCGCGACCTCGTCGACAGCAGTGGTTCGCACACCCCGCTCGGCAGCTTCGCGGCGCGCTTCCCGGCGCGCAGCGGGGAGCCGGTGGGGAAGCTGCGCGACCTCGGCGGCCCGCTGTGGCTGCGTGGCACGCTGCGCCTGACCGGCGAGCCCGGCTACCGGCTGCGGGCCCGGGTGAGCGCGCGGCCCGGCGCGGCGCCCTCGCTGGTGCAGGCGCTGCAGTACCTGGGCGCCGCGGACGCCGAGGGCCGCCGGCCGTTCGCCCTCGCCGGAACGTACTGACCCCGCCGAACGGGCGGGTGGGACAGGGACCCGGGGACGCCAGCCGTGATGGGCCAGAGTCTGCCGAGCGGCGCATGTGCCCTCGTGAGCCCGGCCGAGTTCGCCCGCACGGAGCTGCCGGCGTGACCGCGTTCGCGTGCCCGACGGGTGCGCACACAGGTTCGGAGCATCGGATTTCGCGATCGGACCCGGCGGGTCATTGTGCGCGGCCGCGGTGAGGAGGCGCTCCTGGACCGGTCAGGCTCTGGCGCGCCGCATCGACCTCAGGCGCCGAATGACCCGGCGCGCTCGGGGCGCCACCATGCGGCATAGAGTACCGGCGCGAGCCATAAAGTCATCGCGGTGCCGATGACCAGCCCGCCCATGACGGCGATCGCCAGCGGCTGCAGCAAGCCGGTGCCACGGCCGATGCCGAGCGCGAGCGGCAGAAATCCAAGCACGTCCGCAAGCATGGTCATGACAATCGGGCGCAGCCGCTGCTGCGCTGCGCGCGCCACGCTCGCGGGCCTCGGCCGCCCGCCCGCGAGCTGCTGCGCCCGGGAGAAGATGAGAACGGCGTTGTTCACCGCGATGGCGAACACCAGCAGCATGCCGAGAAACCCGGTGCTGTCGAGATCGACGCGGGCGGCGAGCAGCGCGAGCAGCGTGCCCGATGCGGCGAGCGCGATGGACACGATGGCGACCAGCGCCGCCTTCTGACTGCCGAACTGATAGCCGAGCAGCACCTGCAGGATCAGCAACGCTGCGCCGAGAACGATGAGCATCTGCCTGAAACTTTTCTGCTGCTCGCGGTAGTAGCCGCCGATGGCGCTCGTGACCCCCGCCGGCACGCCCGCCTGGACGATCAGACGCTCCGCGCGCTGCGCGGCCACCGAAAGCCCCTCGCCCGCCACCGGACTGAGCTTGATCGTGGCATAGGGGACGAGGTTCTGATGGGTGATGTAGGGGACGATGCCCTGCAGGCGAACGTGCGCCACCTGCGCGAGCGGCGCCAAACGGCCGTCCGGCAGGCGCACATGTGTCTGCGCATAATTCATCGGCGTCCGGTTCGCTGCGCCGCTCTCCTCCACCCGGATCGGCACGATTTGTTCGCCCTGCAGAAGAAAGCCGGCTCGCCGGCCCCAATGGCGCGTCAGCAGCTGATCCGCCAGGTGCGCGGGACTGAGTCCCTGCAGCGCGGCCAGAGCGTTCGGCGTGACGTGCAACTCCGGTCCGGCGGACGGGGCCTTGAAGACCACCGAGTGAAAGTCATGGCTCGCGAGCAAAGCACCGAGCAGGCGCTCGCCGGCGGCATGCAGTACGACCGAGCTGTCGCCGAACAACTCGATGACCAGTGGTGCATGCGAGCCTGACAGGTTGCCCAGGCGGTTGATCATCACCTGCATGGTCTCAAGCGTAGTCAGGTCGGGGACCTGCGCGCGGAAGCGATGGCGCAGCTGGCGCATCACCTGGCGGACACCCGCGCTGCGCTGCGACTTCAGCAGGATGGTGATGCCGCCTTTGTTGGGCGTGGCGTACGAGTTACCGAACCCGCGCCCGACCACCAGGGAGGCGCGCGCGACATTCGGGTTACGCAGCGCGACGCGCATCAGATCCCGCCCGACCCGAAGCGTCTCACGCACTCCCGTGCCCGGCGGCGTGCGATACGGCACGACGAAGATCCCCTCATCCCAGTGCGGCAGAAATGCCGTCGGCAAGCGCCAGATCCCGATCGCCGCGACGGCCAACAGCACGAGGATGACCGGTGCTGCGAACCACGGCCGACGCATGCCGCGCAGCAGGATGCGGCCGAAGGCGTGGCGCACCCAGCGCTCGCCGGGAAGCCTGTGGACGCGCCGCGGCCGTTGTGCGACCCAAATCGCAAACACCGGCGTGATCACGAGGGCGATCAGCTGTGAGGTCACGAGCGCAAGTACGACCGCTGCGGCCATGCCGCGGAACAGCAGGCCGATGGTTCCTGAGAGAAAGATGAGCGGGACGAAGATGACGCACGAGGTCAGCGTCGCGAGCGTCATCATCGGCAGGACATCGGCAATTCTCTGTAGCGCGACGCCCCGGCGCCGCGCGGCGTCGCCTTCGAGTCCATGCACGCCCCGCTCCACGATGACGATCGCATGATCGACCAATGCACCGATGGCGGCGGTGATGCCGCCGAGGGTCATGATGTTGATGCCCATGCCGAGGCCATCGAGCACGATCAGGGTGGCGGCGACCGACAGCGGCACCACCACCAGTGTGGCGAGAGCACCGTCGCCGCGCCCGAGAAACAGGTACACGACGAGGAAGGCGATCAGGCTGCCCAGGCCGAGCGCGATCCATACGTCGCGCAGACTGGAGCGAATAAGACGGCTGAGGTCATAGATGCGCACCAGGCGCACGTGCGCGGGCAGCTGCCGGGCCAGGGCGCGCAGCTCGGCACGCAGGCGCGACGCCACCCCCACTTCGTTCGCCCCCCGCTGCGCCGAGACGTCCACGATCAGCGCGTGGCGGTAGCCGGCCACCGCAGCGGTACGAATCAGCGGCGGCGGACCGGTCTGCACCGACCCGAGCGCCCCGAGCGGCAGCGTCGTGCGCGAGCCGCCGGCGCTCATCCGGCCGACGGGCAACTCGAGCGCGGCCAGTGCCGCCGGATCGACGGGACGGGGCGTCGTCGCCACGATGAACTGCTGGTGAAATGCGTGCAGCGCTCCGGAGAAGAACGGGCCCTGGTAGGCCCGCAACGCCGCCACCACCGCGGCGGCACTCAGGTGGTATTGCGCCAGCCGGCGCGCGTCGAGCTTGATGTGCACTTCCGGCCAGCCCCGCCCCGTGGCGAGCGCACGGTACACGCCGCGGACCGAGAGGATGGCCGGGCGCAGCGTGAACGCGAAGACCGGCTGCATCGCCGAGCTGTGCACCGAGTTGGAAACCAGGGCGTATTCGGCGAGCGGATAGATATTGGGCGTCATCAGGCGCACGGTCATCGTCGCACCGGGCGGCAGCCGGATGTGCGCCAGACGCGCCTGCAACATCAGATAGGCCGTCTCCGGATTGGTCTTCGGGCTGAAATAGATGTGCAGCTTGCTCAGCCCGTTGCCCGTCTGGGAGCGCACCAGCGTGACGCCGGGCTCGCCCTTGGCGGCCTGCTCCATCGGCTCGGTGACCGCCAGCAGCATGTAGCGCACCGGCAGATCATTGGTATGGATGAGCACGGCGACTTTGGGAAACTCGACCGGCGGGAAGATGCTCTGCGGCAGCTGCTCGAGGGCGATCCAGCCCGCCAGCAGCACAACGGCGGCCAGAAGCGCCACCGTGTAGCGATTGTCCCATTGAAATCGCAGGTAGCTGCGGATCATGGCTTCACGAGCAGCGCGGTGCCGTCCGCCAGGCGTCCGGCACCGCGCACGACCAGCGGCTGGCCGTTACGCAGCGGGCCCTCGATCCATGCGCGGCTGCCGCGCGAGCCCAGGACCGTGACCGGCTCGCGCTGGGCGCGCCCGTCCCGGACACAGAACACCACTGCACTGGCACCCTGCATCACCACCGCGCGCCGCGGCACGGCGAAGGCCGCAACCGCTCGCTGCGCGAAGCGCAGATGGACCCACTCGCCCGGCAACAGCGGTGCGCGCGGCGGCGGCGTCACGTACACCGCGACCAGGCCGGACTGCCGCGCGCTGTGGCCGATGCTGTGAATACGGCCGGCGCCCGACCAGCCGGCGATGCGGATCCGGACCGGCTCCCGCCGGGCCAGATGCACGGCGCTCAGCGGTGAAACCAGCGCGTCGATCCAGGGTGTTCCGCGGCCGTCCAGCGTCACGATCGGCGCGCCGGCGCCGACGACCGCACCGGCCGGCACCTGATAATCCACGATGCCCGCGAAGGGCGCGCGAATTGCCTGGTTGGCCAGCTGGCCCTGCAGTGCCTGCGCCTGCGCCTGCGCCTGCTGTGCCGTCGCGCGACTGCCTTGCAGCACCTGCAGCGAGACCACACCGTCGTGATAGAGCACGCGGTTGCGCTGCACGTTGATCCGCGCAAGGCGCAGCTGGGTCTGCGCGGCCCGCAGACTCACCTGCAGACCGGGCGGGACGATGCGCGCGAGGAGCGTCCCGGCGCGCACCTCGCCCACCGCTCGGCGCGGCTCCCACACGCGCCCGCTCAGGGGCGCGCTCAGGGTCGCATGGTTGACACTGCGTACCCTGGCGATGACGTGCACGAGATTGCGCCACTGGGAGCGCTGCACCGGCGCGATCTGCACCGGCACCCCGGCGAGCGCGGCGCCTGATGCTCGCATCAGCAAAAGCGCCAGAACAAGTCCGCGGGTGGCCTGGAGCCGCGACCCCTGATTGCGTGTTGCCGTCATGTCGGTGACCGTTCTCCGGGATAAGCGCCCGCATCGAGCTGCAGCTGGGTATGCGCCATGCGCCACAGCACCAGTGCCGTCGCCGCCTGCAGGCGCGCCTGCAGCCAGCTGGTTTCCGCCTGTGCCAGATCCAGGGCATTCAGCGTGCCCGCCTCGTAGCCATCGCGGGTCATGTCATAGACCGAACGCGCATCGCGCCGTTGCTTGCGCGCCTGGCGATACGCCCGCTGGGCCGCCTGGGCGTTGCCATAATCCCGCGCGATGGTGGTGCGAATCTGCAGCAGCACGGACCGCCGCGCGGCGCGCAGCGCCGCGACTTGATTCTCGGCATCCGCAATGCGGTCGCGCTGGGCGCCGAAATTGAAAATCGGCATGCGCAGACCCAGGAAGACTTCCCAGCCGAGATCACGCGCATTCGGCGTCATCGGCGCATCGACACCGTAGCCGACGTTCGCGGTGACGGTGGGCAGACGCGCAGCGCGCAGCGTGCCCGCCCGGGCGTGCCCCACATCGATCTGCCGTGCCGCGATGCGCAGCAGCGGCTGCGCGCGGCGGGCGCTCTCGATCCACGACGGCTCCTCGCTCAGCGGCCGCGAGCGCGGCCGCAGCACCGGCAATGCGAGGGGCGCCGAGGGACGGCGACCGAGCCACATGTTCAGCACGCGCGCCGCCGCGTGGCGCTGCGCCAGCGACTGCTGCAGACCGC
>JAJXWE010000024.1 GCA_021781775.1 Pseudomonadota bacterium
CACGGTCATCAGGTAGGTGATGGTGATGAACACCCCCACCGGCAGGGGCTCGGCGAACGTCTTGACGAACGGCAGATACAGCGTCCGCTCGGCCGGAACGCTCGCCGTGTAGTAGAGCACCGCGGCGATCGCGAGGCCGAACACCGACTGGAACAGGTACTTCCAGCGAGCCGGCAAGCCGCGTGCGTTGCGCACCACGAGCTTGAGGTAATCGTCGAGGAAGCCGATCAGGCCGAACGCGAACGTCGCCGCGAGCACCAGCCAGACCTGCCGGCTGGTGAGCTTGGCCCACAGCAGCGTACTCACCAGCGTGGTGACGAGAATCAGCGTGCCGCCCATGGTCGGGGTGCCCGCCTTCGGCAGATGGCTCTGCGGCCCGTCCTCGCGCACCACCTGGCCGATCTGATAGCGCGAGAGACGTTCGATCATGGCCGGACCAACCAGCAGCGAGATCACCAGCGAGGAACCCATGGCGAGAATCGCGCGGAACGTCAGGTACGAGAAGACGTTGAAGCCCGAGTACCAGGTGATGAGGCGGTGGGCGAGCCAGTAGAGCATTTAGTGGACCTCCGCCGGTGAACCGCCCGCGGCGAGCGCCGCGACCACCCGCTCGAGCCGGTTGACCCGGGACCCCTTCACCAGCACGACAACGCCCGCACCGGCCTCGGCGAGCTCCGCGCGCAGCGCCTCGGCAAGCGCCTCGGTCTGCGGGTACCAGAGCGCACCGGTTCCGAAGCGCTCGACCGCGAGCGCCGCGAGCGCCCCGGTGGCGTAGAGCCGCTCCACGCCCTGCGCGCGGGCGAACTCGCCGATCTCGACGTGCGCGCTCTCGGCGAAGGCACCGAGCTCCGCCATGTCGCCGAGCACGAGCCAGCGCCGGCCCGCGAGGGAGGTCAGCACTTCGATGCCGGAGCGGACCGAACTCGGATTGGCGTTGTACGAATCGTCGATGATCCGAGCGCCGCTGGCCGCCGCCTTCAGCTGCAGCCGGCCCGAGACGGGCCGCACCGCGGCAAGACCCGCGACGATGTGCTTGAGACCCGCCCCCGCGCTCGCGGCCGCCGCTGCGGCCGCGAGCGCGTTAGCCACGTTGTGCCGACCGCCGACATGCAACTCGATCTGCGCCGTGCCGATGGGGCTGTCCAGCGTGAAGCGGCTGAGAAAGCCCTCGGACGTCAGCGTCGCGTCCAGGTCGCTGGCGCGGAAGTCCGCGCCGCTTTCGAATCCGAACGTCACCACGCGCGCCGGCGTCATGCCGCGCCAGAGTGCGAAGAACGGGTCGTCGGCGTTGAGCACCGCGCTCGCCTCGGGAGCGAGGCCGGCGACCATCTCTCCCTCGGCACGCGCCACGCCCTCGAGGCTGCCGAAGCCCTCCAGGTGCTCCGCGCCGGCATTGGTGATCAGCCCGACGGTCGGCCGAGCGATGCGCACGAGCTCGGCGACCTCACCGGCGCGATTGGCCCCCATCTCGATCACCGCGGCGCGATGCGCCGGCTCGAGCCTGAGCAGCGTCAGGGGTACCCCGATGTGGTTGTTGAAATTGCCCCGCGTCGCCAGACATTCCCCGGCTTGCGCGAGGATGGCCGCGGTCATCTCCTTGGTCGTGGTCTTGCCGTTACTGCCGGCAACGCCCACCACCGGTATCGCACAGGCCGCGCGCCAAGTCTGCCCGGCTCGCTGCAGCGCGGCGAGCGCCTCATCCACCACGATCTGCGCGAGCGCCACCGGCTGCTCGCTCTCGAGGACGGCGCCGACCGCACCACGCTCCAGCGCCGCGGCGAGAAACGCCGCGCCGTCGAACCGCGGTCCGCGCAGCGCGATGAACAGATCGCCGGGCTGCAGCGGGCGGGTGTCGATGGAAACCCCGCCGAACGATCGGTCCGCGCCGTGCAGCCGGCCGCCGCACAGTTCAGCGAACCGCGCGAGGGAGCGCACCGTGCTCATGCGCCCTCCCCGAGCCGGAGCGTCGCGCGAACCACGGCCTGATCGCTGAAGGGATGCTGCACGGCGCCGTAGATCTGCACGGTCTCATGCCCCTTGCCGGCGATGAGCACCACGTCGCCGGCGCCGCTGCCCTCGAGCGCCGCACGAATCGCCGCCGCGCGATCGTGCTCGATGCGTGCCGCGCCGCCTGGCATGCCGGCGAGGATATCGGCGGTGATGCGCTCGGGCGCCTCGCTGCGCGGATTGTCATCGGTGAGGATGACCTCGTCAGCAAGCTCAGCGGCGATGCCGCCCATCAACGGGCGCTTGCCGCGGTCGCGGTCGCCACCGCAGCCGAACACCGCGCGCAACCGGCCGCGGCAATGCCGGCGGGCGTTGGTGAGCGCCTGGGCGAGGGCATCCGGGGAGTGCGCGTAGTCAATGATCGCGAGTGGCCGGCCCGCATCTCCACCGAAGGCCTCCATGCGTCCCGGCGCGGCCCGGCAGGTCTTCAGAGCCGCGAGGGCCGCCTCGAACGGCACCGCCGCGCCGAGCAGCACCGCGAGCACCGTGAGAGTGTTGTCAGCGTTGAAATCGCCGATCAGCGGCATCGTCAGCTCGCCGGCGCCCCAGCTCGTCTCGAGTGCAATGTACAGCCCGACGCCCTGCGGCCGGACCGCGCTGCCGCGCACCCAGCGCGCGCCCTGCGGCGCCACGGCGCCGCGACGCGAGGTCACGATCAGCTCGCCCGCCCCCGACCGCGTGGCGAGCTCGGTGCCGAAGGCATCGTCGATGTTGATGACGCGGGTGACCAGCGTCGCAAGCTCGAACAGCCGGGCCTTGGCACGCCCGTAGGCACTCATCGTGCCGTGATAATCGAGATGATCGCGGGTGAGATTGGTGAAGGCGGCGGTGTGCACGGGCATTCCCGCGATGCGCTGCTGATCCAGAGCGTGCGAGGAGACCTCCATGCCCACCCAGCGCGCGCCGAGCTCGCGCACGCGCGCGAGCTGGCGATGCAGCGTCACGGGGTCGGCCGTGGTGTGCGCCGAGTGCTCGAGCGCGCCGGGCCTGCCGTAGCCGAGCGTGCCGAGGTAGGCCGCATGGCGGCCGCAGCGCTCCAGCGCCTGGGCGAGCAGCCAGGCGCAGGTGGTCTTACCGTTGGTCCCGGTCACCGCGGCGATCGACAGGGCGCGTGCCGGCTCGCCGAAGAAGCGCGCGGCGATCAGTCCGGCCCGCGCGCCGAGCTGCGGCACGGCGGCGACGAACACCTGAGCGCCGAGCACGGCAAGCGCTTCCGGCGGATCGGCCGGCGGCTCATACAACACCGCGCGTGCGCCGCGCGCCAGCGCCTCGGAAGCGAACGCAAGACCGTGGTGCGAGCGGCCGCGGCAGGCCAGAAACAATGCCCCGGGGCGCACCGCACGGCTGTCGAGCGTCACGTCGGTGACACGCAGCTCGGCGGGCGCGCTCGCGAACTCCCCGAGCAGATCGGCGAGCGGGCGGGCGGCATGGTCGAGATGAGTCGCGGTGCTCATCGCAGCGCGGCAACCTGCAGCGCCTGGGGCTGCGGCAACGGCTTGTCCGGCGCCACGGCCATCAGGCGCAGCGCCCGCCCGATCACCGTGGCGAACACCGGCGCGGACACATCGCCCCCGTAGTACAGCCCGGCGGTCGGATCGCGCAGCACTACCACCGCGGCGAGTCGCGGCGCACTGGCCGGCGCAACCCCGGCGAACACCGCATTGAAATGGTGCTCGCGGTAGCTGCCACCGTCGGCCTCCCACGAGGTGCCGGTCTTGCCGGCCACGGTGTAGCCGGGGATCGCGCCGTGCGGCGCGGTACCGCCGGGCCGCACGACGCCGCGCATCAGCTGCAGCAACTCGCGGCAGAGCTTCGCCGGCATGACACGCTCGCCCGGCGGCGGCGCGGTGACACGCAGGAAGGAGACCGGCCGCTCCACTCCGAGCGCCCCGAGCGTCGCATAGGCATGAGCCAGCTGCAGCGCCGTGACGGACATACCGTACCCGTGCGACATGGTCACGATGCGGATCGGGCGCCAGTCCTTGTAGGGCAGCAGTACGCCCTGGGTCTCGCCGGGGTAGCCCTCGGTGGCGAACTCGCCGAACCCGAAGCGGTGCAGGGTGTGCCAGATCAGCGCCGGCGGCAGCGACAGCGAGATGTGAGCCATGCCGACGTTCGAGCTCTTGGCCAGCACGGTGTAGATGCCGATCGGTCCGAGGTCCTGCTCGTCGCGGAACACGTGGCCGTCGACCTTGATGTAGCCCGGGGACGTGTCGATGACGCTGTGACTGTTGTAGCGACCGCTCATGAGCGCGGCGGCAATGAAGAACGGCTTGATCGAGGAGCCGGGCTCGAAGGTGTCAGTGACGGCGCGGTTGCGATACAGGTTCGGCAGCAGCTGCGAGCGGTCGTTGGGATTGAACCCCGGCTGATCGACCATGGCGAGCACCTCGCCGGTATCGACGTCGATCACCACCATGCTGCCGGAGCGGGCGCGCTGCGCCTCGACCTGCGCCTTGAGCGCCCGGTACGCGAGGTACTGGATGCGCATGTCGATCGAGAGCACCAGGTCGCGCCCCGGACGAGCCGTGCGGATGCTGTCGACGTCCTGCACGATCCGGCCGTAGCGATCCTCGATGACGCGCTTCTCGCCGTCGATGCCCGTCAACCAGGAGTTGTAGGCGAGTTCGAGCCCCGCCCGGCCCTGATCGTTGATGTTGGTGAAGCCGATCAGCTGGCCGGTCACCTCGCCGGCCGGGTAGTAGCGGCGGTATTCGCGCGCCAGGTAGACCCCGGGAATCCCGAGCGCCTTGATGGCGAGCGCCCGCGGCGGCGGCAGCTGGCGGGCAACGTAGAGGAAATCGAGCTTCAGATTGCTGTCGATGTCGCGCAGCAGCGTCGGCTCGTTCTGGTGCAGCGCGTGGGCGAGGCGCGCCACGCGGGTCTCGCCGTCCATGATCTGGCTCGGGTTGACCCAGACGGAGTCCACCGGGGTGCTCACCGCGAGCGGCTCGCCGTAGCGATCGGTGATCACGCCACGATGCGCGGGAACGGTGACGACGCGCGTGAAGCGCGCGTCGCCCTGCCCGGAGAGAAACGTGTAGTCGACCAGCTGCAGATCCACCGCGCGGGCGATCAGGCCGAGCCCGAGCAGGGCCAGCACCCCCAAAAGAAAATACGCCCGCCAGCGGTAGGCAGGCGAGCGCGGCTGGACGCGGCGCGACTTCATGGATGCACGACCACGATGTCCTGGGGCGGCGGCATCGTCATGTGCAGCTTGCTCTGCGCGACGCTCTCAACAAGCGCATGCGTCGACCAGGCACTCTGCTCGAGCTGCAGCTGACCCCACTGGATGTCGAGATTGTCGCGTTGGCGACCGAGCTGCTCCAGATGAATGAACAGCTCCCGCGCGCGGTAGCGGCAGTAGACCGCCCCGACGCCCGAGGCGAGCACGGACACCCACAGGGCACCGACCACAAGCGCGAAGGTGGCGCGCTTGGCCTTCATGCGATCTTCTCGGCCACGCGCAGCAGGGCGCTGCGGGCGCGGGGATTGCGCTCGATCTCCGCCTCCTGCGGGCGGATCTTGCGCCCGATGCGGCGCAGCCTCGGCGCCAGGTGCGCGGGCAACGCCGGCAGACCGGCGAGGGCCGGGTCGGGCCGCGAGTGGCGCTCGATGAATCGCTTCACCACGCGATCCTCGAGCGAGTGGAAGCTGATGACCGCCAGCCGGCCGCCGGGGGCAAGCACCTCGAGCGCCGCGGCGAGTCCGCGCTCGAGCTGACCCGGCTCGTCGTTGATGAACATGCGCAGCGCCTGGAAGGTGCGCGTCGCGGGATGCTTGCCCGGCTCGCGTGTGCGCACCGCGCGGGCGACGATCTCGGCGAGCGTGGCGGTGCGCTCGATCGGCGCGCGCTGGCGCGCCGCGTCGATCGCCTGCGCGACCCGGCGCGCAAAGCGTTCCTCACCGTAGGTGGCGATCACTTCCCGAATCTCTTCAACGCTTGCGCGCGCAAGCCACGCGGACACCGCCTGCCCGCGCGTCGGATCCATACGCATATCGAGAGGGCCGTCGGCGCGAAAGCTGAATCCGCGCGCCGCCTCGTCAAGCTGCGGCGAGGACACCCCGAGATCGAACAAGATGCCGCGGCACGCGCGGCCGGCCGAATGAGCCGGCACGAGCGCCGCGAGCTCGGCGAACGCCGCATGCACCAGCGTGAGGCGGCTTTCCGCGTCGAAGCGAGCACGGCCCGCCGCAATGGCCGAAGGGTCACGGTCGATCGCGAGCACGCGGCCTTCTCGACCCAGGGCCTGGAGTATGAGTGCTGTATGACCGCCTCGCCCGAACGTCGCATCGACATAGTAGCCGTCCGCCTCGAGAGCCAACGCCTCGACCGCCTCGCGTGCGAGCACCGGGATGTGCTCAGTCACGATCGAAGCGACCGCCGACGCGCCCCCGCAGTGCTCCACTCATGGGCCGTGCCCAGCTCTCGAACCTCGAATACCCCACGCGCCCGACCCCGCTCGGCGCGCGCCGCTCTCGTTCCGCTCCGCACCGCCGATCCGTGCATGTTCCGGCTCGCTCCCTGTCGCCCGCCCCGCCCCACCGCGCCTCACAGCGAGAGCGAGTCGAGCTCCGAGGGCAGGTCGGTGGCGGCTTCCTCCGTCTTCAACCATTCATCGAGCCGCTCGCCCCAGCGCGAGTCGTTCCACAGCTCGAACCGATTGCCCTGTCCGATCAGCATTCCGTGCCGCTCCAGGCCGGCGAACTCGCGCAGCTCCGGCGGCAGCAGAATGCGTCCGTGCCCGTCGAGCTCCAGATCGGTCGCATGGCCCACCATCAGCCGCTGTAGCCGGCGCGCCTGCGCGTGCAGCGTCGGCAGGCTCATCAGCTTCGACTCGATCAGGTCCCATTCGGGCAGGGGATAGATGAGCAGGCAGCGGTCCCGGTCGACGGTGACCACCAGCTTTCCCTGGGCGCGTTCGGTGATCTGCTCCCGATAACGGGTGGGCATGACCATCCGGCCTTTGTCATCCAGGGTGATTTTGGTAGCGCCGCGAAACATGGACTCCGAGTGAGGACTTAGCCCATCCTCTCCCACCTTGTCCCACTTCGCCCCACTATAAATCGCGGGTGCGCTATGTCAATTGAATTCAGGAGAAAAAGTCACAAGCGCGTTGAGTTATGTCGAATACCAGAACCTCGCCAATATCGGTATTTTATTCATTACTCTTGTTAATCAGAAGCTTGGAGTCTGAAGCTTATCCACTGGATCAGCTGCCCTTCTTGCGCGCAGCGCAGACGTTCCAAGATGTTTGATCCCGCGCGGGCACCCGATGAGCCGCTGGTGCCCGCGCACCGGTTCACCGGGACGGCAAAATCTTGATCTGCCCGTCCTGGAACCGCGCCCAGGTGAGCGAGCGGTGCACCCGGCCCTGGGCATCGATGCGCAGCTCGCCCGTCAGCCCGGCGAGCCTGAGCGAATCCGGCGCGACGCGCTGGACGAACAGCGCGACGGCGAGGTTGTAGGCGTCGAAGCCGAAGGCGAACAGGCGCCCGCGGTCCG
Source organism: Pseudomonadota bacterium (assembly GCA_021781775.1). Lineage (GTDB taxonomy): Bacteria > Pseudomonadota > Gammaproteobacteria > Steroidobacterales > Steroidobacteraceae > 13-2-20CM-66-19. Next base: position 7,514 of record JAJXWE010000024.1, read on the forward strand.
GTCCGCCCGCCGGCCAGGCGCGATTGGTGACCGCGCGCACGGCATCGGCGAGCGGATCGCCCAACATCCAGGGCATGTCGAGAAAGCGCAGGCCGTCGAGATCCTGATTCCCGGTCGGATCGGGCACGAAGGCGTCCGAGGTCGAGTAGGTCGGAACGCCGTTAGCGTAGTAGAAACGCAGTTGCGGCTCGAGCATCCGCTCGGTGCTGGCCGGTGCCGGCGCGAAGATGAACTGGATGTCCGCACGCCGCCGCGGCACGAAGGCGAGCGGCATGCCGAGGAGCGCCTCCAGGCGCTGCAGCCGCGCCCGGCTCTGACCGATGAGCAACGCCCGCTCGATCGGCCCTGTGTAGTCGCTCGCCGACAGATCGATGCGGGTGGTGGCGAGCAGGCTCCCGCCCCCCACCTTGAGCCGTCGATCAAAGGCGCCGAGCACTCGCGTGCCCCACAGATTGTCCGGAACGATGGCGATGCCCAGGCGGTGACCGTCGGCGAGCACGCGCTGGGCCACCAGGCGCGCCTCGGCGGTCGGCGAGAGCGCGAACTGGAAGAACTGTGGTGGCGCCACTTCCCCGTGCGGCAGGAAATTCAGCGCCAGCATCGGCGGACGCGGCGCGCTCGCGCGCGCAGCCGCCGCAACGCTCGAGCGCAGCAGCGGCCCGACGATGAAGTCCGCGCCGTCGCGCTCGGCCGCAGCGATGACGCCGTCGATCGGCACGGCAGCGGCCGTGTCATACACTCGGACCCGCGGGCGCTGATCCGCAGGCAGCTGGTAATACGCGCTCAGGAAGCCGTCGCGCACGCTCTGCGCCGCGCCGGCGAGCGGGCCGGACTCCGGCAGGAGCAGCGCGATGCGCGTGCCGGCCAGCGTTCGGGAGGACGGGGCGTACTGCGGCGCACGGCGAAGCCCGCCACGATGCGGCAACACCGGCGCGCGTGCCGTCCGGGACGGCGGCACAGCTGGCGACGGCGCGCTCGCGCAACCGGCGAGAAGTACGGCGATCGCGCTCAGCGCGGCAGGCAGGATCGTTCGCTGCATCGTTGAGAGCCCTTTCACAGTCGGTCCGTTTCGAGCCAAGATTGCGCCCGCCGATCCGGTGCGCAGCGGAGAGTATAGTGGCCCAGGTGCAGGGACGGTTGCAGGTCGTCGCGACGCCGATCGGCAACCTTGGAGACATCAGCACGCGCACCCGGCGCGCGCTCGAAGGCGCAGACGGCATCGTGGCCGAGGACACGCGCCATACGCTCGCGCTGCTGCACTCGCTCGGAATCGCCCGGCCGCTGATCTCGCTGCACACGCATAACGAGACGCAGCGCGTCCCGCAGCTGCTCGAACGCCTTCAGGCCGGCCAGACGCTGGCGCTGGTGAGCGACGCCGGCACCCCGCTGCTGTCGGACCCCGGCTACGAGCTGGTGAGCGCGGCCGCCGGCGCCGGCATCCCCGTCGAGGCCATTCCCGGGCCGAGCGCCATAACCACGGCCCTCGCCTGCGCCGCGCTGCCGGTCAGCCGCTTCTGCTTCGAGGGATTTCTGCCGGCGCGCGAGCGGGAACGGCGCACCCAGTTGGCAAACCTCGCGGGCGAGGAACGCACGCTGGTGTTCTTCGAGGCGCCGCATCGGATCGCGGCGATGCTGGCGGACCTCGCGGCCGTCTTCGGCGCCGAGCGCCGGGCCACCGTGGCGCGCGAGCTGACCAAGGCGCACGAGACGCTCTACCGCGGCACCCTCGCGGAGCTTGCCCAGCGAGCCGCCGAGGACGAGAACGTCCGCCGCGGCGAGCTCACCGTGGTGGTGCAGGGTGCGCCAGCGCGGGCCCGCTCGCTCGACGAGGCGCTGTTGCGCCGGACGGTGGAGCTGCTGGTGAAGGAGCTGCCGCCGGGACGCGCCGCGGCCGTGGCGGCTCAGCTCACCGGCGCAAGCCGCAGCGCCGCGTACGAAATCGCCCTGCAGCACGCCAAGACGCGCTGAGGCGCGCGCAGCACTCCGGCGCAGAGGTTGGCCAGATCCCTGCGTTCTGGCCGGAGGATGAAAGGGGGAGCCGGCCTGTAAGCCGGGTTCTGTCACGAGCGAGCGCCCCGGTCGAGGCGGACTCCCGCGTAGCAATCATTCCTCTACGATCCACGTCGCCGTGGACCTCTAGCAGCCTACCCGGAAGCGCGCGCGGATCAGCGCCGCGGAACCGGTTTCCCGGGCCCGCTGCTTCCCTATTTGGCCTTGCTCCAGGTGGGGTTTGCCGTGCCAGCTCTGTTGCCAGAGCCGCGGTGCGCTCTTACCGCACCGTTTCACCCTTGCCGTCCCCACATCCCGACCCGATGGATCTGGACGGGGGCTTGGGCGGTCTACTCTCTGTTGCACTTTCCGTGAGCGCTGCGCGGGTGAGGCTTGCGCCTCCTCCCACACGTGGCCCCCCAGGCGTTACCTGGCACCCTGATCCGCCGGAGCCCGGACTTTCCTCCCCCCCGGCCCAGTTACGGGACGGGGCAGCGATTGCCCGGCCGGCTCCCCGGGAGCTTGAATATCAGAACGCGGGGCCGCCTGCAAAGATTCCGGTCATTTCACCACCCGCAGCTGCGGGCGCTTGGCCCCACCGCTGTCCTCGATCGGCCCGGGCTTGGGGCTCGGGGGCTCGGGCGGCTCCGGCCCCCCGGCGTCCTGATCGGGGAACATCATGCCCTCGCCGGTCTCGCGGGCGTACACGCCCATCACCGCACTCACCGGAAAGCGGACGTGGTGGATCACCCCGGCGAAGCGGGCATCGAACTCAACGCTGTCGTTGTCGATCTTCAGCCGCTGCGT
>JAJXWE010000025.1 GCA_021781775.1 Pseudomonadota bacterium
CGTGCTCGTGGAATCGGATCGCTTTCATGGGTGCACTCCTTCAGTAGCTGGGCGGCAACGGTGGTCCGCTGCCGGCGCCGGTGCGCTCGATGGCGCCCGTCACGCCGGGCCAGGCGAGCACCCAGGCCACCGCGACCGCGGCCAGGGTCGTGTCATGGCGGGCCGCGATCGGCTTCAAGGCCTCGGTGAGCTGCAGATTGCGCACCAGCGCATCGCCGGTGAACCGTACGTTGCGCGTGCGCCAGTCCTCCGGCGGCAGCGCACGGGCGCGCTCGAGCTGCCCGACCGTGTGGTTGGAGAGGCCGACCGCGCGCACCTTGCCGGCCTGCTTGAGCTCGAGCAGCGTCTGCCAGTACTCCTCGAGCGGCACGTCATCGGCGGGCCGGTGCATCTGGTACAGGTCGATGCGCTCGATCCCGAGCCGGCGCAGCGAATCATCGAGCTCGCGCCGCAGGCTCTCACTCGAGCCCCGCCTGCGGGGCGGCGCCTCGCGGTTGGCCTCGTCCCATACCAGGCTGCACTTGGTAAACACGTAGGGGCGCTCGGGCGAAGGCATTTCCTTCAGGGCCCGGCGTACGAGCGCCTCGGAGTGGCCGAGTCCATAGATGGGCGCCGTGTCGATCCAGTTGACTCCCCGTTCGATGGCATGGCGGATGGCGCGGATCGACGTCTCATCGTCCTGCGCGCCCCTCTCGGTGCCGCCGATGGCCCAGGCGCCGAACCCCACCCGCGTGATGGCCATGCCCGTCCTGCCGAGTGGCCGCGTGGGCAGTCGGTCTGCGCCGGACGCTGAGGAGGGGATGGGCATGGTCGACTCTCCGGCTGAGCAGCTCGAGGGCCAGAGGCTCGCACGAGCGCGCCCCGCTGGCAATCGGCGTGGCGCACGCGACACCTCGATGGCATGTTAGCATTGAGCCTTGATCCCGAGCGATTCAGCACCGAATCAACGGCCCGAGACCGCCGTGCCCGTCATCGAGACCGGGCGTCTGCGCCTGCGCGGTCATCGCCGCGACGATCTGTCGCGGTGCGTGGCGATGTGGTCCGATCCCCTCGTCACCTGTTTCATCGGCGGAACGCCCTCGAGCGAGCAGCGAACCTGGGCGCGACTGTTGTCCTACGTCGGACACTGGACGCTCATGGGTTTCGGCTACTGGGTCATCGAGGAGCGCGACTCGGGGGAATTCGTCGGGGAAATCGGCTTCGCGGACTTCAAACGCGATGGTGCACCGCTCTTGCGCGCGGGACCGGAGCTCGGCTTCGCGCTCGCGTCGCATTTTCACGGCAGGGGTTACGCCACGGAAGCCGTTCGAGCGGTGCTGGCCTGGGGTGATGCGCGGCTGCCGCGCGGCCAGTGCGTGTGTCTCGTCGATGCGCGGAATGCGATTTCACTGCACGTACTGCAGAAATTCGGCTTCGAAGTGACCCGGCGAGAGGCGTTCAACGGGCTCGCGGCGGTATTTCTCTCCCGACCGATCGGCACGGAGCGATAGTCCGGCTCCGCGCGGTCAAGCGCGTCCCGGCGGGCGGATTCGCGGCGCGCTCAGGCGTCCCCGGGCACGAGAACGGTGAGTCTCAGCTCGGAGTGATGCGCCGGGCGCAGCGTGTACTGCTCGTACCGGCATCGACCCCGCCTGGGGTGCTGAAAGACTCGGGTGCCGCCTTCCCGGGCAAGCACCTGCTGCGAGCGCCACGCGGCATCGAAGGCGGGACTCGCCGCGCTCAACTCGTAAACCAGCGCGCGCCGCACAGGATCATCATCCCAGCTGGCCGTGTCGGCGCGGTACTCGGCCACCAGCCGCCGCGATCGCCTTTCCCAGTCGACGATGAACCGCTGCGCGCGGGGGTCCAGGAAGACATAGCGCAACAGGTTCCGCTCCGGATCCCGCACGGCGAACTCCGCACCCTTGCCCGCCTTCCTGCCCAGCCAGTCCGGAAACAGCTCGGCCGCCGGCGCGTTCCAGGCGAGGGCATCCCAGTGCCGATCGAGTAGGTAGGCCGGTGACCGGATCGCCCGCACCAGCGCCGCCAGTCGCCGTGGATCGGAGTCCTCGAGACGTGGCGGCGAAGGATCCGCGCGCGAGCCGAGCTCGAACAGATAGGCCCGCTCCGCCCGCGACAGGCGCAGTCCGTCGGCAATGGCGTTCAGCGTGGCGACGGAGATCGCCGTCGTGCGCCCCTGCTCGATCCACGTGTACCAGGTGGGACTGATCCCGCAAAGCTGCGCCGCCTCCTCCCGGCGCAATCCCCGGGGCGCGACGCCGGCCGCGCGCAAACTGGAAGTCCTCGGGCCGCAGCCGGTCGCGACGTGCACGCAGGAACTTCCCAAGCGAGGGGCGGGCGGGTCGGCCGCATGGTGGCGCTCGATCCATCGCAGGCCATGCTGGCCACCGTATCGGGCAGCGCCGCGCAACGCGGTCTGCACCAGATCGAAGTCCGCCAAGGGAGCGCCGAGGCGCTGCCCTATGCGGACGAGAGTTTTGCCCTGGTCTGCACTCGCTACAGCGCACACCATTGGATGCGGCTCGAGGCGGCCGTGGGCGAGCTGCGGCGCGTCCTCATCCCCGGCGGTCATGCGCTGATCATCGACACCGTGGGCGCCACGGACCCGCTCACCGACACCTACCTGCAGTCCATCGAGCTGCTGCGCGATGTGTCACACGTCCGCAACCGCTCGAGGAGTGAATGGCACTCGCTCCTGCATTGCGCGGGGCTGACCGAGCTGGAGTATCGCGAGTGGTCGACGCGGCTCGAGTTCTCTTCCTGGGTTGCGCGGATGCGCACGCCCGCCGACCGGGCGGCCGTGATCCGCGGCCTGCAGGAAGCCGCGCCGCGCGAAGTGAGAGAGGCACTCAGCCTCGAGGCCGATGGGTCATTCGCCCTGCGGACGGGATTGTTCTGGCTGCGCAAGGTCCCCTAGGATCCCCGCTGGGCAGGTTGGGCGGCGCTTGCGCCCAGCGCACACCCCTGCGCGCGAATACCCGCGCCAGCGACAATCAGGATCGCGTGGCGGGCCGCCAGTGCCGGCCGAACGCGAGCCAGGGCGCGCCGCCGTAGGAGTCCGCCACGACCCAGGCGGCGGCGGTCAGCGCCCAGGAGACGACGAACTCCACCCGTTGGCCGGCGGTGGCCAGGCCCGATGCGATGACGGGCACCCACACCAGCACCGTGAACAGACCCATCTGCAGCGCCGCGAGCGCCGCCGCCAGCCGGTCCCAGAGTCCGCTCAGCACCGCAAGTCCCGCCGCAAGATAGGCACTGCCGGTGAAATACGCCCACCCAACGGGGGCGGGCAGCCAGCGGGGCACCAGCGGCGCAGTCAGATCGAGATAGGCGAAATGAGAGAGGCCGAAGGCGATCAGCGCCAGGGCGAAGAGCGCCCGCGCGGCGTGAACGCCGCGCTCCCCCACGGCGAACCGGAGCCAGCGCCTGTCCCAACCACCGGCACACGAGGCATACAGCACCCAGGCGCCCGCCACCAACACCGCGGTCTCCCCGCAGCTTTCATAGTTCACTTCCACAGTGGGTGCGCGCAGGATGTAGGGGACTTTGAACAGCACCATCCACAGCAGCAGAAAGACGAAGAGCACCCGCGCGGCGGTGGCCGCCGTGGGCCGCCAGAGCACGCCCATGCCGCACGCCAGGGGGACGAACGCGCACAGGTAGATGAGCGCCTTGCGCCCGTGAATGCCCTGCGACACCGGCTGCCAGATCGCGGCGAAATGGCCGGTGATCAGACTCGCGAGCCCGAGCGCGATCAGGGTCGCCGCAAAGACCGCATGCCCCACGCTGATGATGCGCATCGACGCTCTCCGATGCCATGCCGCGGATAACTGCAGTAGTGTGCGCCTTTTGAAGGCCTCTGTCGCTCGCCGCGGATCGGTGCAACTGATCACCGACGAGTCAGATCACGTATCGGCGCACCATCCGCCGAGACATTCGCTGCACCGCTGCAGCGATTCATCGGCCGACGAGGCTGATCTGATATCCAGTCTGACCGTACCGACGCACCGCGGCCCCGCTCGCATGACGCGATTGATTTTCGCCCTTCATGGGCCGACTCGAATGACAGGCGCAGCCGCCGCTACCGCAGCGAACCCAGGCCCTGATTCCGCGGCTCATTCATGTGTTTGAAGAGGCCGCCGTTGGCCTCGAGCTTGCCGAGCACACAGCCACCGAAGGGCAGTGGCGCAAAGGCGATCGCGCAATGATCGTTGATCATGACCAGGATCCCGCCCGTCGGCAGCTCCCGTATGCGGTGCGTGGCCGCGTAATCCCAACCGAAGCGATGTTGCAGGGGAACACGCTCCGGCACCCCGGGGAACCCGATGCGCACCTTGGGCGGGCGTTCGGTGCGGGACTCGGTGGACCGGACCTCCGCCCGCATCGCCCGCAGCCAGTTGATCCGGGCGCGGGCGGGGCGCTTGGCAGTTCGCGAGGTCGCAATGGGCCGTGTGATCACGAAGTGTGCCGTCTGACTCTGGCCCCGGGGGACTCGACCCGGCCGTCGGGCGAGCGGCGGGCGGCGCTGGGCGGGCGGATGCGTCACCGGGACAAAGAAAATCCCGGACAGCGGGGGCGCCTCCCGGGGGATGGCGAGGGGGGGCTTCCCCGAGAGGAGCATCCAGAGGAGGCCGAGGTGCAGTACCGCCACGAGGGCCGCGGCGCAGAATCGGCCCGACCTGACGCTCCGCGCTGCCATCCCAAACGGAGTTCAGACCAGTGGGAACCGCTCAGCCCACGGGCAGGCGATCCCGCACGGACCGCAGTTGCAGCCAGATGAGCGGGATCAGCGCGAGGGCCGCCTTGCTCCCGGCCCAGAACAGGTCCGCAGGCAGGCTGCTCAGGCTGATGCCGATGCCGGCCGTGGCCCGACCTCTCCAATCCGGCATGAGGGTGCACGAGACGTTGAGAAGCGCGGAAAACACGCAGAGAAGGACGATCCCGGCCACGGACCAGCGCAGGGCGAGACGCTGCCGGTACGCGAGCAGTCCGAACATCGCGGCGACCGCGATCGGCAGAACCCACACGAAGAACGTGCCCAGCAGGGTGTTGAGGTCGGCAGCAACGGCAGCGGGAATGGGCACGTGGTGCAAAAACTTCGCCGCCTCCTTCACGAGAAAGACGAGCGCCATGATGTCCGCGACCGCAAGGCCCACGAAGCTCAACAGCGGCGCCAGCACGAACCCGACGGGCCAGCGATGTGACCAGCTCAGCAGTTCGCGGCGGCAGGCGAAGCGCTCGATGAGTTCGCGGTCCGTGCCCAAAGCGTGGTGCGCATCGCGGTCTGCCGCCTGTGGCGCCTCAGCGCCTCCTCGAGATCCCGAAAGCGCTGCTCACTCATGACTCGGCGCCCCCAGCACCCGGTCCACACCTTCGCTCACGCGCTGCCAGCTGGCGGTCAGACGCTCGAGCCGTTTACGGCCGCGCGGCGTCACCTGGTAGTAGATCCGGGTGCGGCCGTCGACCTGCTTCGGCCGCGAGCGCAGCAGACCACGCGCCTCCATCGTATGCAGCGCGGGATAGAGCACTCCCTCCCCCAGCGTCAGAGCGTCCTGACTCAGCACCTTGAGCGAGCGCGCGATTTCGTACCCGTACATCTCCTGCTGCGCCAGCAGGCGCAGGACCACCAGCTCCGGAATGCCGGACATCAGCGTCGGGTCTCGCTCGCTCATGGGAACACTATACCTCGGCATACGAGGTATGGAAAGCCTGCGCGAGCCGTCGAGACGGTGACCTGATGCCTCAGCCGCGCTCACTGTCGAGGCTTGCCATCTGCGCCGGGGCATAGCGCTCGCCGGCCGCGGCGCCCTTGGGCACCGCACGCTCGATGGCGGCAAGATCCTCACTCCTGAGCCGCACAGCGCCTGCGCCCAGGGCCTCGGCGAGATGATCGCACCGCCTTGCGCCCAAGAGCGGGATGATGTCGCTCCCCTGGGCGGCCACCCACGCGATGGCGATCTGCGCGACGCTGGCGCCACGCGCCTGCGCCACGGCTCGAAGCGCATCGACCAGCTCGAGATTGCGGTCGACGTTCTCGCCCACGAACCGGGGACTGCGGGAGCGGAAATCCCCCGCCCCCGCCGCCCCCTTCGTCCAATGCCCGCTGATGAGTCCGCGGGACAACACCCCATAGGCCGTGATGGCGATACCCAACGCGCGCGCCGTCGGCAGGATGGATGCCTCGATGTCGCGGGAGATCAGGGAGTATTCGATCTGGAGGTCGCAGATCGGATGGACGGCGGCGGCCCGCCGGAGGGTGGCCGAGCCCACCTCGGACAAGCCGATGTGCCGCACGTAGCCGGCCTTCACCATGTCCGCGATGGCGCCGAGAGTGTCTTCGATGGGCACCGCCGGATCGAGCCGCGCCGGCCGGTAGATGTCGATGTAATCGAGGTGCAGCCGCTGCAGCGAGTACGCCAGGGCGGTCTTCACGGCAGCCGGGCGCGCGTCATAGCCGACCCAGTTGCCCGCCGGGTCGCGCTGGGCGCCGAACTTCACGCTGACCTGGAAACGCTCACGCGGCACGCCCCGAACCGCCTCGGCGATCAGCAGCTCGTTGTGTCCCATTCCGTAAAAATCACCGGTGTCGAGCAATGTGATGCCGGCGTCGAGCGCGGCATGGATGGTGGCGATGGATTCGGGGCGGTCCGCCGGGCCATACAGACCCGACATACCCATGCACCCGAGCCCGAAGGCGGACACCTGGGGGCCTCTGTTGCCGAGGGAACGCAGTTCCATGGGGATGCTCCTCAATCGAGTGACGGGTGGCGGCATTTTCGCCGACCTCGCCTGTGCGGTAAACTCATTGAATTTGGACAGGTCGTGCGGATTATCGAACAATGACGAGCCCAAGCCTCGCTGACCTGGATGCCTTCGTCGCCATCGCGCGAACCCGCAGCTTTCGCGGGGCGGCCCGCCTGCGCGGAGTGTCGGCCTCCTCGTTGAGCGCGGCGATGCGTCGACTGGAAGGCGCCCTCGGCGTGCGCCTCCTCAATCGGACCACACGCAGCGTCACGCCCACTGAGGCGGGCGAGCAGGTCCTGCAGCGCCTGATGCCGGTCTTGCGGGAGGTCGAGGGAGCGCTCGATGTCGTCAATGGGTTTCGAGACAGCGTCCGGGGAACACTTCGCCTCAATGTCCCGACCATCGTGGCCCGATCCGTCCTGCCGCCGATCGCCAACCGGTTCCTCCTGGCTCATCCCGGCATCACTCTCGAGGTCAATGCCGAGGACACGTTCATCGATGTGTTGGCCGCCGGCTTCGATGCCGGCATCCGTTACGAGGAGAGAATCGAGCGCGACATGATTGCCGTGCCGATCGGGCCACGCGTGCAGCGCTACGCCGCCGCGGCATCACCCGCATACCTCGCGGCACGGGGAGCACCGGCCCATCCGCGCGATCTCGCCGACCACGCCTGCATCCGTCATCGGTTCGCGAGCGGTGCGATCGTCGACTGGGAATTCATCCGCGGCAAGGAGGTCGTGCGCCTCAAACCGGGCGGCCCGTTGATTGCCAACTCGCTCGAGATGGAGCTTGCCGCAGCCGTGGCGGGACTCGGCGTGATCTCCACGTTCGAGGATACGCTGCGTGCCGCGCTCGAGAAGGGGGAGTTGGTGCCCGTCCTGCCCGAGTGGTGGCAGAGCTTTCCGGGACCCTATCTCTACTATTCCGGCCGCCACCACATGCCCGCGGCGCTGCGCGCGTTCGTCGACTTCATCCGGCTCGAAGCGGCGAGGTAAACGAGGGACGGATCAGAAGAGATTCGCCCCGCTGATGCCGCCATACACGCCCAGACCCGCCGTCAACACCGACACGGCGATGACGATCCAGGCGTAAAGCCCCTTCGGACGGTGCTCGGGCGGCAACGCCTTGAAGGCGAGCGCCACGAGAAAACCCAGCACCAGCGGCAGCATCAGGGCGTTCATGACCTCGACGCCGATATTCAACTGCACCAGGTTCGGCACCAGGTCCACGAGCACGGCCCCGCCGATGACCGCAGCGGCATAGATGCCGTAGAACCACGGAGCTTCAAGCGGATGGTGCTCCAGGGAATGGCGGTAGCCCGTCACCTCGCCAAAGCCCCAGGCGGAGGCCAGCGAGACCACGATGGCCGCGACCATGGCCGCGCCAATGGTGCCGAGGCCGAAGACCACGCGCCCGACGTTCGCGCCCAGGAAGGGCACCAGCAGCTTGGTGATGTCGCCGACCGTGTTCAGGCTGGCGCTGGAGTTCTTCTCTCCGATCGTGGCGGCGGCGGCGATCAGGATGGCCGCCATAACGAGTTGGGTGACCACCGAGCCGATAGCGGTATCCCACTGGGCATAGCGATAATGGTGAGGCTGGAGCTTCTTGTCGGCGACGGCGGACTGCTGATAGAAGATCATCCACGGCATGATCACCGCGCCGATGTTGGCCGCCACCAGATACAGATACGCATTGTTCGAAATGGGGGCCTGGGTCAGGCCGCGCACGATCTCTGCTCCGTGGGGGTGGGCGCGCCAGGCCACGAAGAAGAAGGCGAACTCGAATAGTCCGAGCGCGATGGCCACCCGCTCGACACGGCGGTAGCTGCCCGTCAACACCACGGTGAGCAGCATCACCACGGTGAGCCCGAGACTGAGCAGTCGCGGGACGCCAAACATCTCACCTACACCGGCGACGCCCGAGAACTCCGTCACCAGCGCTCCGATGGCGGCCACGCCCAATCCACTGACGGACAGCCAGGCCCAGCCACTGCCGAAGCTCTTGCGGATGAGCTCGCCATGGCCCTGCCCGGTGAACACGCCCAATCGCACGGTGAGCTCCTGCACCACGTAGAGGACCGGCATGAGCATCACTTGAAGGAGCAGCAGCCGGTAGCCCCACTGCACACCGCTTTGCGCCGCGGTGATGATGCTGCCGACCTCCGTATCGGCGAGCATCACGACCAATCCCGGCCCCATGACGGTCAGGAAAGTCTTCCAGCTGAAAAGGGAGACTCGGCGAGGCATCAGAATGTCAGCGGCAGGCTGATCCATGGAAAAGCACACCTCATGCTGCGAGCGAAGGGAGCAATCGGGGACTACCCGCGGCAGAAAATAAGAGTGATTCGCATTTGCATAAAGAATACCAGTCGCCCCGGGCGAAGACAATGACGGAAATCCGAAATTCCAAGGCTCGCCCCTAGGGAGGCATCCGGCACCGAGGCGCCTGGAACCCGCGGCCTCCAGAAGCCGGGCGCGGGGCAGCGGATGACCCCTGAGGCCGGGATCCCCCCGTCCCCTCGCCGGCCGGGTCAGTAGGGCGTTCCGTCCTTGTGGAGGAACCGCCAAAACCCCTCGGCCGTGAGCTGCGCGCGCAGATCCTCATCGGGGTAATCGACCGCGTCCCCGGGGCTGCGGTCACCGACCTCGAGATACACCACGTCGGCATCCGAGCGATTGACCAAGTGATGGGCGTCGCCACTGCCGGCCGCAAAGCCCGCACACATCCCCGGCGACAGCACGGTCTCGCCGCCATTGGTGCGCAGGATCGCGGTGCCCTCGAGGATGTACACGAACTCGTCCTGCAGCGTGTGGCTGTGGCGCAGAGCCGACTGCGCCCCGGGAAGAAGCCGGGTCCGATTGACACCGAAGTTCGCCAGGCCGAAGAGAGGGCCCAGTCGTTGCTTGATCCGCCCACTCACTCGAGGGAGAAACCGCGCGGGATATCCGGAGGTGGTGAGTTTGGGCTCCGCCTCGGCGGCGACGATGGCCACCGGCCGGTCGTTCGTGCTCATGCGTAGCAACTCCCGTGCTCGGTCGTGAGATGGGCTCGTATCATACGGCCATGCAACCCTACCTGGCCCTCACTTTGCGCACGCCGCGCTTCGAGCACACCGTGATCCCCGCGCATGACGCCTTTCTCGACGATCTGAAGGCGCAAGGAACGCTGGCGGGATCCGGGCCGTTCACCGACAAGTCAGATGGAGGGTCACCTGGATCGAACCAACGGCCCGAGCGCCTCACCCCATCCCAACTGCCCGCCGCACGCCATGAACCGAGCGTGAACGAGCGGCCGATGACGGCGCACGGGACATTACAAACGTGTCATGTCGCGGCGAAACGTGAACGGCGATTCATCAAACCCGGCTTTCCGCAGCCGGATGCGGCCGACCCGCGCACGCCCCGGCAACGGCGGTGGCGGCAGGGCATGGCGGATGCTACAGTCATTTTCTGACCGTTTCGTGGCGCACTCAACACCAT
>JAJXWE010000026.1:0-3819 GCA_021781775.1 Pseudomonadota bacterium
CCGTCGATCCAATTCGCAAGCTGGTGCTCTCGCACTCCCGCCTCGTGCCGCGCCCGGCCGCGCGGAGCCGCCGCCGGCGCGGGCGTTGGTACGCCGGTTCACACTCCCGCGGATGCGCCCCCCGCCCTGAGCATCAGTCGGCCTAGATAGACGCTGTCGGACAGCGTCACGTCGGCGTGCGTCTCGCCGAAGTCCGGATGCGTAATCCACACCGAATACGCGCCGCCGTCGGCTGGGACCCCGTCGAACTTGAATTCGCCAAAGAAGTCGGTCTTCGCTTCGGCGACCGTCCGTTTGTCCTTGCACAGGCTGACCTGCGCACCGCCGATGCACTCCACGACCCCGGACACATCGCCGAGAACCGTGCCGCCCACGAACGCGCGGTCGAAGCGATGGAGGTTCCTGTAGTAGACGCGTGGATGAGTGCCCAGTGCCGGCTCCAGAACCCGCAGTTGCTCCCTCTCGACGACGTTCGCTATCTCGGTCGGTGTAACCTTGACGGCGCGGATCGCCCCGGTCGGGCAGACCCCGGCGCAGCGGGGGACCGTCGCGCCTTGGTCGAGCAGGTGCGCATCGAACGTCCAGTGCTGCGGCAGCTGGCGTTCCTCATTCCACCAGATTGCGCCGTACGGGCAGCTCGCCACCAGGTCCCGCCGCCCCTTTGCTCGTTCCGGATCGATGATGACGATGCCGTCGTCGCGTTTGCGCACGACCCCCGGCCCGCCGGCCGCGATACAGGGTGCGGCGTCGCAGTGGTTGCAAGTCCTTGGCAGGTACGCGGCATCGACCATCGGCACGTCACCCCGGACGCGTCGCTGGATTCGGATCCACTGATGGCCGTGCTTGGGTTGAGCGGCCGAGTAGCCGGGGAAATCGTTGCCGATGTACTCGTCCCGGACTGCGAGCGTGCAATTGTTGCAGCCGTCGCACTTGGCGACGTCAACGATCAGGTACCAGCCCTTCGCTTCGGTGCCCATGATCACTGCACTCTTCGCGTCAGCAGCCGTACTCGACGGCGCCTTCGGCGGTGGCCTGCAGCGTTGGATAGAAATGTCATCATGACAAATAACTCCAGTTTCATAGTCGCACCCATGTCTAAGGCTGTCAACACGCCGCGCCTTCGTCACGGCCTCGAAGCAGGCGAATCGGCAGTCGCCAATCGCTCGGCATTTCTGCGCGTCTTAACCTAGAAATGTGCCTCGTCGAGTGCCAGTAGCCCGGTCGGATCGCTGATCACCGTGCGGGCGAGTGCCGGCGCCAGCGTCAGCACGTGATCGGCGTAAAACTGCGCGCTTACCAACTTCGCGGCGGCGAAAGTCGCTGCGGCGTCAGAGCGCGGCGCGGCCGTGGACACCGCCAGGGCCGCTCGGGCCATCAGCCAGCCGCCCGTGACGATTCCGGTCAGCTTCAGGAACGGCACGGCGCCCGCCAACGCCACGCGCGGGTCCGCGGGATAGCGCTCGAGCAGGTGCTCGACGCTGTGGTCGAGCGCCTGCAGGCCATCGCCAAGCGCGTTGCGAATGGCAACGAATTCGTGGCCGGCGCGCGCCGCGAGCTCCGGCAGAACGGACTGCATGAGATCGAGTAGCTGTCGGATCGCCGCGCCGTCGTCGCGCATTATCTTTCGCCCGACAAGGTCGTTGGCCTGGATTCCGGTTGTGCCCTCGTAGATCGTCGTGACGCGGACGTCGCGCAGGTACTGTGCGGCGCCGGTCTCCTCGATGAAGCCCGCGCCTCCGTGGACCTGGATGCCGAGCGACGCGACCTCGACCCCGGTCTCCGTGCACCAGCCCTTGAATACCGGTGTCATAAGGTCGACGAACGATCGGCTGCGCGCCCGTTCGGCCGCGTCCGGGTGCGCGAGCGCCCGGTCGGCCGCTGCCGCGACGGTAAGGGCAAATGCCCGCATAGCCTCAGTCAGCGACCGCATCAGCATCAGCATGCGTCGCACGTCGGGGTGCGCGATGATCCGCACGGACCCAGTGCCGCCGACCACGTCGCGACCCTGCACCCGCTGCCGCGCGTAGGCGGCGGCCTGCTGATACGCGCGCTCTGCGACCGCGAGTCCCTGAACGCCGCTGACGAGGCGCGCGTCGTTCATCATGATGAACATGTATTCCAGTCCGCGGTGCGGCTCGCCGACGAGATAGCCGACAGCGCCACTGCCGCTGCCGAAACTCATCGTGCAGGTCGGACAAGCATGGATGCCGAGCTTGCGCTCGATCGAGTCGCACCGAACGTCGTTCCGCGCCCCCGGTGTGCCGCCGGCGGCCACCAGGAACTTCGGTACCAGGAACATCGAAATGCCCTTGGTACCGGGCGGAGCGTCCGGCAGCCGCGCTAGCACCAGATGCACGATGTTCGCGGCCATGTCGTGCTCGCCGTAGGTGATGAAGACCTTTTGGCCGAAGATTCGATAGGAACCATCGGTGTGAGGTTCGGCGCGCGTCCGGACCGCGGCGAGGTCCGACCCGGCCTGGGACTCGGTCAGGCACATCGCGCCGGTCCATTCGCCGGAGACCATCTTCGGCAGGAACGTATGCTTGAGTTCGGTCGAGGCACACAGGCTCATCGCCTCGATCGCGCCCGTGTTGAGGGCGGGACACAGCGCGAACGCAATGCTGGCGCTGTTCCACATCTCGCGGAGGGCCGTCGTCACCAGCTTCGGCATGCCGTGACCGCCGTACTCGGGCTCGCAGGCGATGCCGTTCCAGCCGTCCCGCACGAACGCGGCATACGCGTCGCGAAATCCCGCCGGCATCCAGACTTCACCGTCACGCCACACGGCGCCTTCGCGGTCTCCGCTCGAATTGAGCGGAGCAAGTATCTCCGCTGCGAATTTGCCGCCCTCACTGAGGATGGCCTCGAGCGTCTCCGGATCTGTGCCGTCCCAGCTGGGCAGGCGAGTAATCTCCTCGAGCCCGGCGAGATGGCGCAGGACGAACTGGATGTCCCGGAGCGGTGGCGTGTAGAGGTTCAATGCCCCTGTCCCGGCCGTCGCGCAGCAGCATTGGTAGGGCGGTTCATGGCACCAGCGCGATCTTGCCGTGCGAGTGCCGTCCCTCGATCCAGCGGTGCGCCTCCTCGGCAGCCTCGAGCGGGAATGTCCGGGTGCAACTCTCAAGCGGCTCGGTGCGCAGCCACTCGTCGAGAAACGCCGTCGCCTTTGTGAATTCCTCGTCGCGTCGCACGGTGTAGACCGAAAACACCGACAGCGTCAGGGACTTGTGCATGATCGCGTTCGGGTCGAGCAGCGCCCGACCGCCAGCGTAGCCGTTGATAAGCCAACGGCCGCGGGGCCGAATCGCCGCGGGGTCCGTCTGAAGCGTCGGTCCGGCGACGCTGTTCATCGAGACGTCCACGCCCCGACCGCCAGTGATCCGCAGCACTTCGGTAACGTAATCGGCGCTACGGATATTGATCGCGTAGTCGGCGCCGGCGGCGCGGCAGTGCGCGAGCTTCTCGTCCGAGCTGGCGAGCGCGATGACGACGTTGCTGCCGCGGCGTTTTGCGATCTGCGTGACGAGCGTGCCGATTCCGCCGGCTGCCGCATGCACCATCAGCACATCGCCTGGTTGCACCTGGCCGAAGGTATAGTAGTAGAGGTACGCGATTCGCAGGTTGACGAGGTAGACGACGCCCTGCAGGAAGCTTGCGCGTTCGGGCAGGCGCACGAGATCTCTGACCGCGGCGGTTGCGAATTCCGCGTAGCCCCCGGTGTGCATGTCGGCCATGACGCGCTGTCCAGGCTGGATCGATGTGACGTTCGATCCGACCGCGCGGATGGTACCTGCGACCTCCCGGCCCGGCGTGAACGGA
>JAJXWE010000026.1:3829-10204 GCA_021781775.1 Pseudomonadota bacterium
TAGGTTGACGTAGTCGCCGCGGCGCATCTGGGTGTCGGCGAATACCACGCCCGCCGCTTGGACCTGAATCAGTACCTCATCGTCCTTCGGTACGGGAACGGGCAGGTCCACGACTTTGAAGTTATCGGCTGCTCCGAACGACTGCAGCTGCACCGCGCGCATCGTTAGGCGGCCTTGGTCGCGAGCCAACGCTCGATGTCGATCAAGCAGGAGTTGACGCCCATGCCCTCCGTGCCCTGCGCCTGCCGTCGATCCGGTGTCAGGGCGTTGATGCAGCCGCCGCGGTCGACCGCCTGCCCGTTGGCATCGGCGAAGGGCTGGTACTGGGCGCTCGCCTGGTACGACACCACGACTCCGGGTACGACCATTGGCGCCACATCGGCCGCGCACAGGACGGCGCCGCGATCATTGTGCAGCCGGACGAGATCATGCTGCCGGATGCCGCGTCGCGCAGCGTCGAGCGGATGGATCCGCACGAGCCAGTAGTAGTGACCGTCGATCAGCACGCGATGATCTTCGATGTCATTGACGGTGCTACCTTTCCCGTCGTTGTACGTGTGGAAGCTGTAGCGGGAGTGTGGTGACAGCAGCTGCAGCGGATATTTCGCCCGCAGCGGATCGCCACGCGAGCCTTCCCAAGGCGCAATGTAACGATTCAGGACCGGTCGTTCAGGGTTGTTCGGGTCGCCGCGCCGCAAGGTCTCCGGCAGAAACTCAAGCTTGCCGGAAGGCGTCTGCAGCCCCTGCCCGAACTCCTCGGCGTACTGCGACGGCAGGGGCATCGGCTCCGGCACGTCCTTAGCGCGCCCCTCCGCAAACCAGCGGAAGTAGACGGGGTCCCGCGTCGCCTCCTGCTCCGGTGGGACCACGAAGTAACCTTTGTGGACGAACTCTTTCCACGTGATGTGTTTCGGCAAGTCGGATGAGTCAAACACGCGCTTGCACCAATCGAGCTCGCTGCTGCCCTCGGAAAACATCGCGCCGAGCCCTAGGCGGGTCAGGATCTCTAGGAAGATTTGGTAATCGGACTTCGACTCTCCGAGCGGCTCGATGCACTTGTGCTGCATGACGACGACGCGGTGGTTCAGCTGCCCCTGTAGGTGGTGCACATAGCCGGCGCAATTTGACCACTCGCCGATGTCCCAGCGCTCGAGGGAGGTGCACGCGGGCAAGATGACGTCCGCGAACCGGGTCTCGCCCTCGAGCCAGATTGACTGGTTCACCACGCACTCGAGCGACGGATGCCGGTACATCTCGGCAAACCGGTTGGAGTTCCCGACGGTGCCGAATGACGAGCCGCCGTAACGGTAGAACATATGGATTGGCGAGTACCCGGGCATCGGGTATTGGAATGGCGCGAACTGCGCTTCCTGGGACGAGCCATCCCACATGTATCCGGTCGCCCGTCCTTCGATGATTGCCTCCGGAAGCCTCTGTCGCGGTACGAGTTGCTTGACGGGGTTCATTGTCAGGACGTGCGGCATGCGCAGGTAATTGTTGACGGCGCATGCCGACCACACCAGTTCGCCGGACATTCCTCCCTCGGCGTAGCCGGGGAAATAGAACGCGAAGTCGACCGGAGTACCAATTTGCAGGTTGCCGAAGTTGATCCCCGGCTTGCCCCAGCCCTGCATGGCCATCATCAGGATCATGCAGCGCGCCCACTGCGACCCGGTCGCATTCCGGCAGGCGCCACCGAAACCGGTGCCGCCACTTCCGGGCGCGAGGTAGGTCTTGCACTTCCCCCAGCGCCGAGCCAGCGCCCGTACGTCAGACGCTGCGATGCCAGTCTCCTCCTCCTGCCACTCCGGCGTCTTCGGCACGCCGTCGGAGGT
Source organism: Pseudomonadota bacterium (assembly GCA_021781775.1). Taxonomy (GTDB): domain Bacteria; phylum Pseudomonadota; class Gammaproteobacteria; order Steroidobacterales; family Steroidobacteraceae; genus 13-2-20CM-66-19. The sequence goes on from JAJXWE010000026.1 coordinate 5,665, forward strand.
GCCGAGCAGATAAGCTCGCCATTCGTCGTAGCCGGTCGTGTGTTTCGCGACGTAGTCCCGATCGTAGAGGTTCTCGGTCGCCCAGACGTTCATAATGGCGATCGCGAGCGCCGGATCCGTGCCCGGCCGCACCGGCAGCCACTTGCCGCCAAACAGCTGTGCGGTCGCGGTGAAGTGCGGGTCGATGTGCACGAAGTCAATTCCCAGCTCGCGCGCCCAGAAACGCCGCTCGGTTCCCTCCGAGCCGCCGTAAGCTCCTGGCACGGCTTGCGGATCGCCGGACCAGAACACGATCATCTCGCACTCCTTGAGGCAGTCTTCAACCGTCCCGTAGGCGCCGGCCGCACCGATGCGCATGCTATTACCGTAGTGGTGTGTCGCCCCCCAGTACCAGCCCTCCCAGCTATCCGGGTTGAGGTGCACCCGGGTGTAGCCGATGAGGTTGCCGAAGCGCTGCATCGCACTCAGGTAGTAGCCTACGTTTCCCCACTGGTGGTGCGAGCTGTGGTAGATCGCGATCGCCCCTGGACCATGCTCGCGCTTCATGCGCTTGATCTCAGAGGTGACGATATCCAGCGCTTCGTCCCAGCTAATCCGCTCGTAGCCCGAGACGCCGCGGTTCTGCGGATTGCGCTCGCCGTGCGGGTCGAAGTCCACTCGCTTCATCGGGTGCAGCAGTCGGTCCTCGGAGTAGACCAGCGATTTCAGCGACAGCGCATGCGGCGCGAGCGTCGCCTGCCGCCGCGGCGTGAAACTCTTGCCCCGAGCACGAATCGTCCAGCCGGCGGCGTCGCTTGCATCGAAGTCGATCGGCATCGTGCGGATGATCCGGCCGTCCTTGACATGCACGAACAGCGGCCCACCGTTGGTGGTGGTCGTGTAGCGCGTCGCGCCGTCCCGCATTGGCGTCCCAAATATCAGGCTCGTCATTTGCATGCTTGAGAGCAGCTGCATGAACCAGACCGCGAGCTCGTCGCGTCCGCCGACAACGACCTTGAAGTTCTTGGCGGCATGGACGATCTCGCGCGGATCCTGCTGCGCCGGCGGCTTCATGAATACGAAGGCGGTGTTGAGATCCTTGAATACCATCGAGACATCTGGATGCGGATGGATGCCAGCTGTTGACGTAACCGAGCCAGCTCGGAAGCTCAAATAGCGCCCAATGCTGTTGTCCTTTAGCTTGATCTGCACGACGCAGTCGTAGCGCGCCATGAATGCACGAAATGCCGCGTTCCTCTTTGCTGTCTTCGTCACCATCCGCGGCAGCACCGCGAGTATCGTCTTAAGCAGGATCCGTTTCATGTGGCGATCTCCCGATTGCATCGACGTCCGACCCGCGTTGCACGATTCTCGGCCGGCATCGCGTCGACCATTGAATCTCCGTCTTCGCCGATAGCGTCTGCTCCACGGCGCATTGCACTTTGAGTACTGCTCAGCCGGAGCCGCGACTCGACAAGGAATGGCCGGCGAGTCATCCGAGCGGTGTCCTTGAGATGAATGCCCCCGACGTGGAACAATCGAGCGAGATGTAACGCTCCGTGATGCAGATGCATCGGCACATCGATGCCAAACAGGACGGCGTCGGCCGCTGCCTGCCCCCCAACCGTCGCCGTCCAGCTGGTGACATTGACAGTTCAGCGGCTCCCGATCGTTGGAATCGGCAAGGCCGTGTTGAGAGGTCCCACAGCGCCCCCATCGCCGGAGCCTTAACGGCCGCGCGCCGCCTGGGGTACGTTGCCCACTGAGAGTGCGCCAGCGCTCGGTTACCCGAGGGATCCGACGCCCTGACGGCCCCGGCGCGTGTCGGGACGTGCCGATTGCACCGCAGGAACGCTTCATCAGGTCGGCCGTGTGCCAAGGTCACGGTGGGCCGCCTCGCGCCAGTTGCCAACGTTCCGACAAACATCCGCACGACATGCCTCCCGATACTTCCCGGTCAAGTGCAGCATAATGTATCTGACTAAAGCGTCAACTCCGCGATTTCGAGCCGCGACGTCAATTCTGCGGCGCAGCATCAGGCCTCGCAGTCACTGCCGTGGTGACCTTCCTGACGATATGGTCAAAATGACACCCACTCCGGTGCCGGGTCGGCGATGCAGTCTCGACACGTACGGGCAGGATGTGGAGTGTGCCTACCGAACCGGGCCGGCACGGATGTCGCCTTTGATGGAGGCGCGCGGTGGGACGGGGCGCGCCGTCACGGCGATGTCACCCGCACTGCGGCCGTTCCACTATGGATGCGCTAAGCTTGGCTTCCATGAGACCTGCCCGGAGATCACAGTGCCCACGGCGCTTCGAGGTCGGATTCTCTAGCCTGCCTTATGCAGTGCGCCGTGCGAAGGCACGGTCTTCCAGTGGGTGCGAACCCCTAGCGGCAACTTTCGCTCCGGCCGGTAGCAATCGGAGCAGTCGCGGAGGTAACGAAGCGGCTGAAGCCTTCGGTGTAGAGGGTCCTGTAAGGGACTTGGCGAATATGCAGGCCGTAACGTGAGTAAACGCTGAGCAAGCCTCGAGAAAAGGGTGATGCGGAAGCCGACCCGCCTGAATTTCGGGGAAGGCTGTCATGGTTGGGGAAGCGAGCGAAGGACGCACCCAACGATTCCGCCGGGGTAGTGGCGACGGCATGTGTACAAGAGGAAGACTGGTGCAACACGGGAAACCCCATCGCGTGATCGGACAGGACGATCAACCGGACGCCCGCGAGGGACAGGTCGGGCGCGACGGGGTGGCGGAGAGGTCCGTAGTACCGCTGAAGTCGGGTAACTCCGATGGAGGGAAGGGACCTCAGTTCGAGACGAGCGTCAGAAGCAGCGAGGAACGGGAGATTGGGTAACCTGGTAACTCCGCCGAGTGTTCAGAAGCTGCAGAAGGCGCTCCATGCCAAAGCGAAGGGAGCGCCGGGCTTTCGGTTCTATGCGCTATACGACAAGGTGTATCGAGAGGACGTTCTCCGGCATGCCTATGACTGCTGCAAAGCCAATGGCGGCGCAGCAGGGGTGGACGAGGAACGGTTCGAAGACATCGAGGCGTATGGGTTGGATCGATGGCTCGGCGAACTGGCGCAAGAGCTGAAGGAAAAGACGTACAGGCCGCAAGCGGCGCGGCGAGTTTATATACCGAAGCAGAGTGGATCGGGGCTTCGGTCTTTATCCATTCCCACGATCCGCGATCGGACGGCACAGGCGGCGGCGAAATTGGCGTTAGAACCGATTTTCGAAGCCGACTTACCGCCCGAACAACACGGCTATCGGCCCGAGCGCAACGCGCTCAGCGCGGTCAAGCAGGTGCACAGCCTGCTCAACACTGGGTACACGCACGTCGTGGACGCTGATTTATCAGCGTACTTCGACACCGTGCCACACTCAGAACTTCTTCAATCGGTGGCGTGCCGTGTCGTTGACCGGCAGATGCTGCATCTGATCAAGATGTGGCTGGAAACGCCGGTAGAGGAAACTGACGAGCGGGAACGGAAGACGCGCACGACCCGGAACCGTGATGAGAAGCGCGGTATTCCCCAAGGTTCACCACTATCACCGTCGCTGTCGAATATTTACATCCGGCGGTTTGTGCTGGGGTGGAAACATTTGAGATACGAACGACGGTTCCGGGCGCGCGTCGTCTCATACGCCGACGATCTGGTGATCTGCTGCAAGGGCAACGCCGAGGAGGCGCCGGCGGTGCCGCTCGATCACGGTGTCGGCGAGCGCGACGCCCATCCGGTACAGATCCGCCCGATCGACCGAGTTCTCAAAGCGCAAGAGGGTCGGCTGCGAGGCAAGATCTTCGCCCCTGACCGGGTCGCGACCACAGAGCATTTAATGGATCGGATCGCTTCCCAGTCGACCGGCGTCGTTGCCATCCGGATAGCCACAGGCAATGGCGTACAGGCGCTGGCGCAGCAGATCCCCAATCGCATGGCGGATCTTGCCCGACTGGCGCCGGTCATCGGTGCCGTTGATCAACGCTTCGGTCACCCCGGCCCGTCGATCGCAGGCTTGCAGCAGGATCGCTCCGCCATCGGAGCTGGCGTGCTGCTGGTCGAACTGCTCCGCGACCGGGCGGCCGCATAAATCAGAAAACAGGACACTCTGTCGTGTGTTATCGTCTGTCACGCAAAAGCCTCTCGAGTGGTGGAAAGCCTTGTAGCAAAGCCTTTTTACCACGCTTGGGGCTTTTGTTTTTCAGTATCTTAATGCGCTACGCGCATAATGCAGGCTAGGAGGTGCGTCGAGGTCGGTGTTGGACGAAGAAGAGGCGCCGGACGACTCCTGGGGCACGCCATGCAGGTCATTTGGCGTCACGATAGACTTGGCAATTGAAAGGATTGAATTGGAGACCGCGCACGTCCAGCGACCTGCCGGCACGTCCACAGCGCCGGGCGGTTCGGCGCGAAAACACGCGTCCTGGTCTAGGACGATCCGCGTAACGGCCGCCAGCGCGTTCTCGGGGAAAGCGCACGCAGTAGCCTGCTTGCTGCCCGATCGGATGTAAGTCGATTGACGATGAGTGCCAACAGAACATGACAAAGAAGCTAGCAAGG
>JAJXWE010000027.1 GCA_021781775.1 Pseudomonadota bacterium
GGAGGTCGTCGGGGAGTCCGGCGGCGGTATGGTCAAGGTCACCATGACCGGCAAACACGAGGTGCGGCGTGTGGCGATCGAGCCGACAGTCGTCGGGGAGGATCGCGAGATGCTGGAGGATCTCGTCGCCGCCGCCATCAATGACGCGGTGCACAAGGTCGAGGCGCGCGTGCAGGAGAAGATGGCCTCTGTCACCGCCGGCCTGCAGCTGCCGCCGGGCATGAAGCTCCCGTTCTGACCGAACCGTGAAGCACCCGCCGCGACTGGCCGAGTTGATCGAGGCGCTGCGAGCGCTGCCGGGCGTCGGGCCGAAGAGCGCCCAGCGCATGGCGTTTCATCTGCTGCAGGACGGCCGCTCCGGTGCGCAGACCCTCGCCCACACGCTCGAGGCGGCGCTCGCTTCGGTGCGTCGCTGCGAGCGCTGCCGCATGTTCGCCGAGCAGGAGCTCTGTGCCGTCTGCGCCTCCCCGCAGCGCGAATCCTCGCTGCTGTGCGTGGTCGAGTCGCCCGCCGACGTCGTGGCGATCGAGCAGTCCGGGAGCTTTCGCGGGCGCTATTTCGTGCTGATGGGGCACCTCTCGCCGCTCGATGGCATCGGCCCGGAGCAGCTCGGTGTGCGCGCGCTCGAGGCTATCCTCGATGAGGGCCTCGTGCGCGAGCTGATCCTGGCCACCAATCCGACGGTCGAAGGCGAGGCAACGGCGCATTTTCTGGCCGATCTGGCGCTGCGGCGGGGACTCACCGCGAGCCGCATCGCGCACGGGGTGCCGATCGGCGGTGAGATCGAATACGTCGACGGCGGCACGCTCGCCCGTGCCTTGGCCGGCCGCCAGAGCGTCTGAGCCGCTCAGCCGCGGCGCCGCGGCGGCTCGTTCGGGCGGCGCAGCGTGTGCTGCAGCCGGCGCAGCCGCCGGTAGCTCTCGTAGCGGCGCGGGTCCATCTGCCCTTGCTCGACCGCGGCGCGCACCGCACAGTCCGGCTCGCGCAGGTGCTGACAGTCGAGAAACCGGCAGCCGCCGGCGAGGCGCTCGACTTCCACGAATCCGAGGCTGCGCGGCTCGAGCGACTCGAGTGCCGGCGCGAAGTCGCGCACGCCCGGGGCGTCGATCAGCGAGCCTCCGCCAGGCAGCTCGAACAGCCGCGAGGCGGTGGTCGTGTGCCGGCCCTCGGCCGCCCGCGCCAGTGCCCCGATCTCGATGCGCTCGCCGGGCAAAAGCTGCGCGGCGAGCGAGGACTTGCCGACGCCCGACTGCCCCACCAGTGCCGCGGTGTGGTCGTGGCAGGCCGAGCGCAGCGCTTCCACGCCCGCGCCGCTCGCGGCTGAGACCTCGATGCAGCGGTAGCCGGCGAGCGCGTACCCGCCGAGAGCATCGGCGAGGGCCGACTCGATGCCCAGGTCGGCCTTGTTGAGCACCAGCACCGGCTCAATCCGCGCCGATTCGGCCGCCGCGAGGTAGCGGTCGGCCACGAACAGATCGGGCACGGGCAGCGGCGCGATCACCACCAGCAGCCGCGTGAGATTTGCGAGCACGGCCTCGGACCGGCCGCGGGCATTGGTGCGGTACAGCGCCGTGCACCTGGGCAGCACTTCGAGCACGTGCACCTCTCCGTGGCGCTCATCGGCCCGGCAGCGGACCGCATCCCCGCAGACGATATCGAGGTCGCGCCCGAAGGGGCGCGCGGGGAATTCGCGCCCGTCCGGGGTACACACCCGGACCTGGCGGCCGAAGGCGCCGGTCACGCGCGCGTCGAAGGTTGCTACACTCATGGACCGCCGATTATCCCGCACTGCGAGCCAAGCATGCCGAGCGCCGATAACCTGATCTGGATCGACCTGGAAATGACAGGTCTGAAGCCCGAGAGCGATGCCATCATCGAGATCGCCACCATCGTCACCGACAAGCAGCTCAAGGTGCTCGGCGAGGGGCCGGCCATCGCCATCCGCCAGAGCGAGCAGGCGCTCGCCGGCATGGACGAGTGGAACCAGAAGCAGCACGGCGGCTCGGGATTGCTCGCCCGGGTGCGCGCCAGCAGCATCGATACCGCGGGGGCCGAGGCGCGCACGATCGCGTTCCTCGAGCAACTGGTACCGGCGGGCGCCTCACCGATGTGCGGCAACAGCATCTGCCAGGACCGGCGCTTCCTCGCCCGCCTGATGCCGCGGCTCGAGCGCTTCTTTCACTACCGCAATCTCGATGTGAGCACCCTGAAAGAGCTGGCGCGCCGCTGGGCGCCGGGCGCGCTCGAGGGGCTCGCCAAGCAGGATACGCACCTGGCGCTTGCCGACATTCGCGACTCGATACGCGAGCTCGAACACTACCGCGCCAAGCTGTTCCGCCCGGCGTTCGGGGGCGAGTCGTACTGAGGATCGTGCGCGCGCTCAGCGCGCGCTCTCGCCGGCCAGAAACAGCCAGGTCTCGACCACGGTGTCGGGATTGAGCGAGAGGCTCTCGATGCCCTGCTCGAGTAGCCAGCGGGCGAGGTCGGGGTGATCCGAGGGGCCCTGGCCGCAGATGCCGATGTACTTGCCCTGCTTGCGGCAGGCGGTGATCGCCATGGCGATCAGGCGCCGCACTGCGGCGTCTCGCTCGTCGAACTGCCGGGCCACGATGGCCGAGTCACGATCCAGTCCGAGCGTCAGCTGCGTCAGGTCGTTCGAGCCGATCGACATGCCGTCGAAATGCTCCAGGTACTGCTCGGCGAGCAGCGCGTTGGTCGGCAGCTCGCACATCATCACGACCTTCAGGCCGTTCACGCCGCGCTCCAGCCCGTTTGCCGCGAGCAGCTCGGTCACACGCCGGCCTTCCTCCACGGAGCGCACGAACGGGATCATGACCTGAACGTTGGTCAGGCCCATCGACTCGCGCACCCGGCGGATCGCCCGGCATTCGAGCTCGAAGCACGGCCGGAAGCGCTCATCGACGTAGCGTGCGGCGCCGCGGAAGCCGAGCATGGGATTTTCCTCGTGCGGCTCGTAGCGGCTGCCGCCGATGAGGTTGGCGTACTCGTTCGACTTGAAGTCCGACAGGCGCACGATCACCGGCTCCGGAGCGAAGGCCGCGGCAATCTGCGCGATGCCTTCGGTGAGCTTCTCGACGTAGAAACCGACCGGATCGTCGTAGCCGGCCATCTGCGCGTTGATCTGATCCTTCAGGACCGCGTCGAGCCGGTCGTATTCGAGCAGCGCGCGCGGGTGCACGCCGATCATGCGGTTGATGATGAATTCCAGGCGCGCCAGTCCCACGCCGCGGTTGGGAATGCCGGCAAAACCGAACGCGCGGTCCGGATTACCGACATTCATCATGATTTTCACCGACAGCGGTGGCAGCGCGTCGAGCTCGATCTGCCGCCGCTCGAACTCGAGCACGCCCTCGTACACGTAGCCGGTGTCGCCCTCCGCGCACGAGACCGTGACCGGCTGCCCCTCGGCGATGCGCTGCGTGGCATCGCCGCAGCCGACCACGGCGGGTATGCCGAGCTCGCGGGCGATGATGGCCGCATGGCAGGTGCGCCCGCCGCGGTTGGTGACGATGGCGGCGGCGCGCTTCATGACCGGCTCCCAGTCCGGATCGGTCATGTCGGCGACCAGCACGTCGCCGCTTTGCACGCGGGCCATTTCCGCGACGTCGCGGATGACACGCGCGGGGCCGGCGCCGATGCGCTGACCGATGCTGCGTCCGCTGACGAGCACCTGGGTGCGCGCCGACTTGAGCGTGAAGCGCTGGATGGTGCGCCCGGCACGGCTCTGCACGGTCTCCGGGCGCGCCTGCAGGATGTACAGCTCGCCGCTCGCGCCGTCCTTGCCCCACTCGATGTCCATCGGCTTGCCGTAGTGCGTCTCGATGAGCAGCGCCTGGCGGGCGAGGGCGAGGATGTCGGCTTCACTCAGGCTGAAGCGGACACGGTCCTCGCGCGGCACCTCCACGGTGCGCACGCGCTCGGTGGACCCTGCCGGCGCATAGATCATCTTGATCGCCTTGGCGCCGAGATTGCGCCGCAGCACCGCCTCCTTGCCGGCCCGCAGCGCGGGCTTGTAGACGTAGAATTCGTCCGGGTTGACCGCGCCCTGCACGACGGTCTCGCCGAGTCCATAGGAGGCGGTGATAAACACGACATCGCGGAAGCCCGAGTCGGTGTCGAGCGTGAACATGACGCCGCTCGTCGCGAGGTCGCTGCGCACCATGTGTTGAACGCCGGCCGAGAGCGCCACCGCGCTATGGTCGAAGCCCTGGTGCACCCGGTAGGCGATCGCCCGGTCGTTGAACAGCGAGGCGAACACCTGGTGCATCGCCTCGAGCACCTGCGCCTCGCCGCGCACGTTCAGGAACGTCTCCTGCTGGCCGGCGAAGGAAGCCTCGGGCAGATCCTCCGCCGTGGCCGAGGAGCGCACCGCCACGGCGATCGACTCGCCGCCGCTCATCTCCCACAGCGCGTTCTTGACCGCCTGCTCAAGCGCGGGCGGGAAGGGCGTGGCGAGGATCCACTGCCGGATGCGCGTTCCGGCGATCGCCAGGCGCGCCACGTCGTTCACGTCGAGCGTTTCGAGCTCGGAGCGGATGCGCGCATCGAGCCCGTCCTGCTTGAGAAACTGCCGATAGGCGAGCGCCGTCGTGGCGAAACCACCGGGCACCTTGACGCCGAGCCGCGTGAGCGACCCGATCATCTCCCCGAGCGAGGCGTTCTTGCCGCCCACGGTCTCGATATCGTGCTGCCCGACCCGCTCGAAGGGAATGACGTATGCGTCCACAAGAAACCCCGTCTGCCGCTTGCTCCGCGCCGCGCGCGGTGGAACACTGCCTGCCCCAGTTATCGCTACCGAGTCTTGCGCCGTGGGCCGACGAACCGTTTTCTTCGTCTCCGACCAGACGGGAGTGACCGCGGAAACGCTCGGTCACAGTCTCATGACCCAGTTCGAGGGTCTCGAGTTTCGCGCGGTGACTTTGCCATTTGTATCGACCCTTGACAAGGCCGAGGAGGTGGCGCGGCGCATCGACAGGACGGCGCTCGAGGACGGCCTGCGGCCCATCGTTTTCAGCACGCTCGTGCAGGACGAGCTGCGCGAGGTGGTGCGCCGCTCGAACGGACTGTTCCTGGATTTCTTCGCGGCGTTCGTCGGTCCGCTCGAGCAGGAACTCGACACGCGCTCGACCCACCGCGCCGGCCGGGCGCACGGCATCGCCGACCCGGCGTTGTATTCGGTGCGCATCAACGCGACCAACTTCGCGCTGGCCAACGATGACGGTACCGGTGGCGATTACGAGCACGCGGACGTCGTGCTGATCGGCGTGTCGCGCTGCGGCAAGACCCCGACCTGTCTCTACCTGGCGCTGCAGTACGGCGTATTCGCCGCCAATTATCCGCTCACCGAGGATGATCTGGAGGCGGGGCGGCTGCCGGAACGTCTCGAGCCGCATCGCGGCAAGCTGTTTGCCCTGACCATCCGTCCGGAGCGGCTCCAGCAGATCCGCAACGAGCGCCGCCCGCAGAGCCGCTACGCCTCGGCCCAGCAGGTACGCTACGAGTTGAGCGCCGCCGAGGCGCTGGTGACGCGCCACGGCATTCCCTCCCTCGACACCACGGATTACTCGGTCGAGGAGATTGCCAGCCGCATTCTCAACATCACCGGCATCGAGCGGCGCAATCGCGCCTAGCCGAATTTCTTACCACGGAATCTGCAAACCCGCAAACGACCCGTGCATGGGATGCGCGGCCGCTTGCGCTAGCGCGCTCCTCCGCTATAGTCGGGGTGATGCTGAACGACGCACTCACCCAGGCTTCCTGGCGCGCGCGACCGCGCAGCTTTGTCGCGCTCATGAGTCTGTACGAGAGCAATTACATCCGCCTCGGATGGCTCGCGGGAGACTTGCCTCGACTCGCCGGCGCGCATCGCTCGCACATCGAGGGCGACTGTGACTTGCTGCTCACGGTGATCGAGCGGTGCGCCTATACCAGCATCCTCGATCTGACCTACGAATTTCCCGCGGCCGACGGGACGGTGCGCTGCCCGGACCTGCGGCTGCGCGTGTATCACGATGCCCGGCTCGTCGAGGCCGAACTGCCGCCGGCGCGTACGGCCGAGACCACGGCAAAGGTGGGCGCCTGCGCGGAGCGTGAACTCCGTCAGCGCTGGGTCCGCAACATGATGTTAAATAAATGGTTGGAGTATTGTGCGGAGCGCGGTCATCGCTTCGCGGGGGACGCCGTGTGACGGATCGCGGCGACCGCCGCACCTGTCATGAAGGCCTTTCGACAACTCGGTTTCCTCAAGCTCCCCTTCCAGCGCGCGCAATCGCAGCCCGAGGATCATCGGGTGCTCGCGCTGTTTCGCAATCGCGCCGAACTGAAAAAGGCTTTTGGCGACCTGAAGGAAGAGGTCGAGCGTCTCAAGGATCGCCTCAAGCAGCAGGAAGGGGTCACGCGGCGTGTGCGCGAGAGCCTCGCGGCGCTCGAGACTCGCCTCGGGGTCGATGAGACCGCCTACCCGGCACTGGTGTTCTACCAGCTGCGCCGCCTGTGGCGCAGCGGTCACGATCTCATCGAGCGCTTCGCAGCCGAGCTCGCCGCGCAGCAGGAGGAGCGCGAGCGGCGCCAGCACCTCGCCGAGCACAATCGCGGGCAGTTTTCCCGCCGCCAGAGCGCCGAGCAGCACCTGCACGTGGTCCGCCAGCTCGCCGCGCAGGCGCGTGAACATCTCGCGGAGCTCGAGAGCCGGCGCTCGCGCCTGCGGCGGTTCTGGCAGTTCTTCAAGCGACGGGCGGTCGAGCAGGCCATCGGCCATGCGCGCGCCGAGGTCGCGGCCGCCGACCTGACGGTGGAGTCCGCGAGCCGGGCGGCCGCCGCTATCGCTACCGAGCCGGTGTCGGAGTTTCCCGGTCTGTCGCTGCGTGCGCGTCAGCTGATCAACCTCACGACCATCGCGTACGCGGAGATGATGTGCGTGCGGCTGGCCGTGCTGCCGCTACTGGTGATGCGCGCGCGCGATGCGACCCAGCGCCGCGAGGTCATCGACGAGTACGGCAGCCGCGAGGAATGCCTCGCTTTGATGCGGCAGATTCAGCGCGCCGAGGCGCTGCTCGGGGCGCACGGCGGCCTCAGCCAGGACATCCGCGCGCGCCTGCAGATCCTGCGCCGCCTCGCGCAGTACCGCGACGCCGAGGAGGCGATCCCGACCGCCGAGTCCCTCAGCAGTGATCCGGGCAATCCAACCACCGCCGCGCCGGCAGGCATCCCCAACGTTCTCGCCGAGGACACCTGGAACATCCACAGCGTCCTGCTGCGCTGAGCGCGCGCCGGCGCGCCCGTTCAGCGGGCGCTGGCGGCCTGCAGCGGGGCCACGGCCTGCTGGTCCAGCAGGATCATGTCGGCCATGATGTCCTCGGCCTGGTCGAGGATGACGTCCGGGATCTTGTCGGTCTTGCCGCCGATCTGCCGGGAATTCTTCAGCAGTGGCAGGTCCAGCGCGGCGCGCCGCGCATTGTCGAGCGCCAGCATCTGCTGATCTTCCCGGTGCCGCTCGGCCTGACGCATGGCCAGATTCAGCGACACGGAGGTCTGCGCCCGCATGGTGTCGATGAGGTGGATGTCCCCGACCAGCCAGCGGAAGTTCGCGTTGCGGCTCTCGCGGGCGAGCGCCTCGGCGCGCAGCGTGGCGATCGAGGGTACCGCGGCCGGGCCGGTCGCGACCGGGAAGGGCACCGCCGCGATGGTGTCCCACGGTAGCGAGCGCGGCAGGGCGCTCTCGCCAACGACTTTCGGATTGACGGGCGAGGGCAGCTCGATGTCCGGAACCACGCCACGGTGCTGGGTGCTCTGACCGGTCACCCGGTAGAACTTGCCGATGGTGACGGTGAGCTGCCCGTCGACCGGCTTGCGGCTCCAGCGGTCAAGGGGGATGAGGTTCTGCACCGTTCCCTTGCCGAAGGTGTTCTGGCCGATGATCACACCGCGGTGGTAGTCCTGAATGGCGCCGGCAAAGATCTCCGAGGCCGAGGCGCTGTAGCGGTTGACCAGCACCGCGAGCGGACCGGTGTAGGCGGGCGCCTTTTCCGGGTCGTCCAGCACCTCGATCTGCCCGCTGCGGTCGCGCAGCTGCACCACCGGGCCGTGCTGGATGAACAGGCCCGTCAGGGCCAGCGCCTCCGGCAGATAGCCGCCGCCGTCGTCGCGCAGGTCGAGTACCAGACCGTTGATGTGCTGCTGCTCGAGCTTCAGCAGCAGGCGCAGCACGTCGCGCGTGGTGCTGCGGTAGTTGCTTTCCCCGGCGTCCTCGGCCTGCACGTCCTCGTAGAAGCTCGGCACCGTGATGACGCCGATCTTGTACGCGTGGCCCCGCCGCGTGACCGTGACGAGCTTGCTTTGCGCTTCCTGGGCCTTCAGGGTCACCTTGTTGCGCACGAAGCTCAACACCTCTTCCTTGCCGCCGGTGTGCTCGCCGGCCGGCAGGATCTGCAGACGCACGGTGGTCCCGGCCTTGCCGCGGATCAACTGCACCACGTCGCTCAGGCGCCAGCCCACCACGTCCGTGATCGCACCCTTCTTGCCCTCTCCGACCCCGGTGATGCGGTCGTTGGGCTTGAGCGTGCCGGCCACCGCCGCCGGGCCGCCGGGAATCACGTTGACGACGGAGACGTAATTGCCGTCCATCTGCAGCGAGGCGCCGATGCCCTCGTAGTTCAGGCTCATCTCGATGCGGTATTCCTCGGAGCTGATGGGCGAGAAATAGCTCGTGTGCGGATCGTAGGTGAGCGCATACGCGTTCATCACGTCCTCGAAGACGTCCTCGGAACTGATCTGGGTGATGCGGTGCAGCTCGGCCTGATAGCGCTTGCGCAGGATCTCCACGGTCTGCGGCCAGGTCTTGTGCGCCAGCAGCAGCGAGAGCTCCTCGTTCATCACGCGCTTCAGCCACAGCGTGTTCATCTGTGACTCGTCGGTCGGCCAGGGGGAGTGCTTGCGGTCGAAGTGGTAGCTGGCGTCGGTGTCCCACCTCGGCTCCGAGGAGAGCAGGCTGAGCGCATAGCGGATGTGCGCCTGGCTCAGCTGCTTGAAGCGCTGGAAGATGAGGAACGCCGGGTCGAGCTTGCCGGCCTCGATCAGCTGCGCGAAATCATTGCGGTAGGCCGCCGAGAAGCCCTGCACGTCGCTCGCGAGGAAGTAGTCGTGCTCGGGATCGAGGAAATGCAGATAACGGTCGAAGACCAGCTGCGAGAACTGCGCATCGATGTCCGGATGGCTGTACTGGTACTCGTTCAGGATGCGCGCGACCTTGCGCGCAATGGCGCGCTGGCCGGACGTCGGAGCGAGGGCGCCCGGGGGCAGAATCGAGGCACTGGCCGGGGCACGCAGCAGCAGCGCGCCGGCGGTGCCGAGGGCGATCACGGCCGCCAGGGCGGTCAGCCAGCCGAGACGGGAACGCAGGGATTGGGTCATCGTGAGAGAGCTCGCGGCAGTCCTTAGGGCACAGAATCAGGAACAGGGCTTGATCGAGAGGCTAGGGGGCGCGGCACAGGCCGGCAAGTCCGTCACCGGCGCGGAAGGCGCCGCACAAGCGCCAGCCACAGCCTGGCGGCAACGAGCACCGCCAGCGGTCCGGTGGCGACGAGCCAGTACATGATCCAGCCCCGGCCGAGACCGGCGAAATAATCCGCGTACAGCGCGAGCGGACCGAGGGCCGGTCCGGTGTCGCCGTGCGTGTACGGGCCGAGCGTGCCATGGCCCGCCACCCAGATGAGCAGCGGGATGACGAGCAGGCCGAAGCCGAGCGCGCCGCCGAGCAGTGCCAGCTCGCGCCGCAGACGCAGCGGCCCCCACACAGGGGCTGCAGAAGATGCGGAACTTGAGTCCACCATTGGGTGCCAGTGTAGCCGATCCGGCGCCCCCGCGACGGCCCTAAAGCGCCTCGCACGGGGGCGGATCGGCGCGGCGCGCGCGAGCGCGGCAGGTCATAATGGCGCCCATGGAGCAGATCAAGGCAGCCGTCATCGGCGTCGGCTATCTGGGGCGTTTTCACGCCCAGAAATACGCCCAATCCACCCAGTGCCGCCTCGAAGCGGTGGTCGATGCCCGCGCCGAGGCGCGCGAGCAGGTGGCCGCCGAGGTCGGCACGCACGCGCTGGCCGACTACCGCGCGCTGCTCGGCAAGGTCGACGCGGTG
>JAJXWE010000028.1 GCA_021781775.1 Pseudomonadota bacterium
GAGCCTGCTGCTCGTCGGAGGCAGTATTTCGCGCGAACCGCTCGCGCGCGGTGCCGTCGAGATTCGCGGTGACACCGAGATCGCCGAGAAATTTCAACAGCTGATCCGACTGCTGGGCCCGGACCTTGAGGAGGAACTCGCGCAGGCCGTGGGCGACGTGCCCGCGCACCGGCTCGCCCGGCTTGCCCGCGGCGCGGTCGGCTGGAGCGGCCGCGCTGCGCTGACGCTCTGGCGCGACCTCGGCGAGTATGCGAGCCATGAGCGGCGCGACCTGGTCCCGAGGCCGGAGGGGGAGACCTTCCTGCACGGAGTCGACGCGCTGCGCGAGGACGTCGATCGCTTCGCGGCGCGGCTGGAACAGCTCGAGCATCGAGTGCACCGCCCGTGACGCCGGTGCGCCGGTCATGAAGCTGCGGGTCATCGGACGGCTCGTGCAGATCCAGCGCGTGCTCCTGAAGCACGGCCTGGACGATTTCGTGCGCGCGACGCATCTGTACCGGCCGCTGCGCTTCCTGTTCTTTCTGTCCCCCTCGATGTGGCTGCGGCGCGACCGCAATGCGCCGCGCGGCGAGCGGTTGCGCCTGGCGCTGCAGGAGCTCGGGCCGATCTTCGTGAAGTTCGGCCAGGCGGTCTCCACGCGGCGGGATCTGCTGCCGCCGGACATTGCCGAGGAGCTGGCGAAGCTGCAGGACCGGGTGCCACCGTTTCCGGCGGCCGTGGCGCGGGCCACCATCGAGCGCGGCCTGGGCCGGCCGGTCACGGAGGTCTTCGCCGCGTTCGAGGACGAGCCGCTCGCGGCCGCCTCCATTGCCCAGGTGCACGCCGCGACGCTGCACAGCGGGGGCGAAGTGGTGGTGAAGGTGCTGCGGCCGGGCATGAAGGCGCGCATCGAGCGGGACCTCGAGGTCCTCTATACGCTCGCGGCGCTGGCGCAACGCTACTGGCGCGAGGCGCGCAGGCTGCGACCGAGCGAGCTGGTACAGGAGTACGAGAAGACCATCCTCGATGAGCTCGACCTGATGCGCGAGGCGGCGAACGCCACGCAGCTGAAGCGCAACTTCGCCGGATCGGACCTGCTGTACGTGCCGGAGGTGCACTGGGACCTCTGCCGCAGCGACGTGATGGTCATGGAACGCATCCGCGGCATCCCGATCAGCGACATGGCGCGGCTGCGCGCCCTCGGCACGAATTTCGAGCGGCTCGCCGAGAACGGGGTGCGCATCTTCTTCACGCAGGTGTTTCGCCACAACTTCTTCCATGCGGACATGCACCCCGGCAACATCTTCGTGTTGGCCGACGACCCGCAGCGGCCGCGCTACGCGGCCATTGACTTCGGCATCATGGGCACGCTCGATCCGCGCGACCAGCATTACCTGGCCGAGAACTTCCTCGCCGTGTTCGAGCGTGACTATCGCCGCGTGGCGGTGCTGCACGTCGAGTCCGGCTGGGTGCCGCCGCAGACACGCATCGATGAGATGGAATCGGCGATCCGCACGGTATGCGAGCCGATCTTCGACCGGCCGCTCGCGGACATCTCCTTCGGGCACCTGCTGCTGCGGCTATTCGAGATCTCTCGCCGCTTCAACATGCAGATCCAGCCGCAGCTGATGCTGCTGCAGAAAACCCTGTTCAACGTCGAGGGGCTCGGCCGGGAACTGTATCCGCAGCTGGACATCTGGAGCACGGCCACGCCAATCCTGCGTGAATGGATGCGCGAGCGCGTCAGTGTCGGCCGCCTGCTGAAGAACCTCTGGCGCCAGCTGCCTGACGTCGTGGAGTCGATCCAGAGCCTGCCGGGTCTGCTGAAGGAGTCAATGCGCCGGGCGCACGAGCCGGAAGCCCACCCGGACGTGACGAGCATGAACCAGCTGCGCGAGGCGCTGCGTGCTGCCGCGCGCCGTCGAGACGTGGTCACGGCTGCCTCCGCCGTGCTGCTCGCAGGGCTCGTCTGGCTGGCCCTGGACCCGCACGGCTGGCCCGGCTGGGGCCTCACCGCGGGCGGCGCAGGGGCGCTCGCCGCCGCCTACCGCTGGCTTTGATCGCCGCCGGCCGTGGCAGGTCCGCAGCCCCGAAACGGGGGAGAGAGTCTGTGAAGAACGCCGGCCAGCTCGATGCCCGGACGCTGCTGTACGTCAGCGTCGCCGTACTCACCTGGTCATCGGCGTACGCCTCGATCGCCTACGCGCTCAGCGCGTTCACGCCGGGCGAGCTCGCCTTCGGACGCCTGCTGTTCGCCTCGGGCGTGTTCCTTCTCTATCTTCGCTGGCGCCGTATAGCCCTGCCGCCACCGGCCGCCTGGCCACCACTGCTCGGCCTCGGGGTGATCGGCCTCGGCGTGTACCACCTGTGCCTGAACCTGGCTGAGACGCGCGTTGCCAGCGGCACCGCTGCGCTGCTGATCGCTCTGCTGCCCGCGGCGACGGCAGCGACCTCGGCGCTGTGGCTGCGCGAGCGGCTCTCGGTGCGCACGCTGGTGGGGTTGGCCGTGGCGCTCGGCGGTGTCGTACTGGTGGTCGCGGACCGCGGCGGCGTGCAGTTTCAACCCCGCGCGCTGCTGGTGCTGGTGAGCGTGCTCGCCGCGGCCGTGTACTTCACGGGACAGAAATCCTGGATGCGCCGCTATGGCGCGGAAGCGGTGACCGCGGTCGCGCTGCTCGGCGGCACGCTCGCCGCAGCGCCCTTCGGACTGGCGCTGCCGCGGGCGCTCGCCGCAGCACCGCTGCCCCGCCTGGCGGCGCTGCTGTGGCTCGCCCTGGCACCGACCTTTCTCGGCTATCTCACCTGGAACCTGGCCATCCACCGCTCCAGCGCGACCCAGGTCTCGAGCTTCATCTATTGCTCCTCACCACTGGCCGTGCTGATCGGCTGGCTCTGGCTCGGCGAGCGCCCGGGCGTGCTCACGCTCGCCGGCGGCGCGGTGGTGATCGGCGGCGTCATCCTGGCCAACACCGGCACCCGCGCAGCGCCGAGCGGCCTCGCCGAGCCGCAAGCCCAGTCCTGATACCGAGGCAATCCCCATGTACACCCTATACATCGCCAACAAGAACTACTCGTCCTGGTCGCTGCGCCCCTGGGTCCTGATGCAGACACTCGGCATCCCCTTCGAGGAGCGGCTGGCGCCGTTCGGCGCAGCCGGCAACCCGCACGACTTCCGCACGTTCTCCCCGAACGGCAAGGTACCGTGTCTGCACGACGGCGCGACGGTGGTCTGGGACTCCCTCGCCATCGTCGAGTACCTGGCGGAACGCCATACGGGCGTGTGGCCGTCCGATCCGACGGCGCGCGCCTTCGCCCGCTCGGCCGCCGCGGAGATGCACTCGGGCTTCGCCGCGCTGCGTCAGACCTGCAGCATGACCTGCGGCCTGCGGGTGCGACTGCACCGCATCGCACCGGCGCTGCGGGCCGACCTCGAGCGCCTGCAGGATCTGTGGCAGGAAGGCCTGGAGCGCTTCGGCGGCCCGTTTCTCGCCGGCAACGCATTCAGCGCGGCGGATGCGTTCTACGCGCCGGTGGCGTTTCGCATTCAGACCTATCGGCTGCCACTTGCTCCGGCAGCGTTGGCCTACGCCGAGCGCCTGCTGGGATTGCCGGCCATGCGCAACTGGTACGCGGCCGCGCTCGCCGAGCCTTGGCGCGACGCGGCGCACGACGGCGAGACCCTCGCCGTCGGCACCGTCCTCGAGGATCTGCGCAGCCCGCCGCCACGTTAGGGTCACGCGCGGCTCAGAACGCGTACACCAGATTGACCGTCTCGGTGGAGTCGAGGTGGCGGATGCCCGCCGGCGGGTGCGTGTTGTCCTGGATCTGGTAGCCGACGCTCATCGCGAGGCGCGTCGAGACCTTGACCACCAATGCCAGGTTGTTCGTCACCAGCGTGTTGACGGACCCGGCGTTCGCCAGCAGAGTGTCACTCAGCGTCGTGGTGCTCGTGAGCGTCTGCTGGTAGTTGATGCCGAGCGTGCCGACCGCGTAATCCTGGCTCGGCAGCACCGTGCGCGCCGTCACTGCACCGACGGCATTGCGCGTGAGCGTTTCCGGCCGCGACACGGTGTAGCCGGCGCCGAGCTGGGCACTGAGCGTCGCCGATTTGTTCTGGATCAGCTTGTAACCGAGACCCGTCGCGGCAGTCGCCTGGTACTGGAAGCCGTCGAACATGTCGTGCTCGTAACGCAGCGAGCCAAACGCGAAGGCCCGGGAGCCGATCTCGCGGTCCGATTGCCACAGCGCGCTCCAGCGCTCCGCGGACACGATGCCCGCGCTCTGGCCGTACAGCGCCGCGAGACTGAGCGCATGCTTCCACGGTCCGTCGACGTAGGTCAGATCGAGCGCGGCGTTGGCGGACTTGCCCTGGGCATTGCCTTGCGAAGCCACAAAGCCGATTTGTCCCTTGCCGGAGATGCCCTGCGGAATCTTCGTACCGCTGGCGGCGACCGCTGCGTTCGCCGCCAGCGGCGCCGCCAGGAGCATCACGAGCACGATGCGCATCAATTTCATGGCTGTCCATTCCCGTTCACGTAAAGGAAAGCCAATTTTATGGAATACGGCCCGGCGATGCGGTCCGTTCGCAACCGCGCGGCGCCGGACCTGGACAGTGCCGCGCGGCACGCCGAGGCAGTGAAAATGAGATGCAGTGCCGGTTTGAGCCCGCAAGATTTCACATAGTTGCAGGCCTGCACGACCTGAATCACCGACAATTCAGCGGATCACCGCCTGCCTCGAGGCAGCGCAGTGCCGCCGTCCTTACCGTGCTGCTTTCGGACACTGACCCGCCTTGGCCACCCCGCGAAGCATCTTCGTCAGACCGCCGCCCGCCATGGATCCGCTGCTCTGGTCGGACGCGATGGCCACGGGTATCGCCTCGATCGACGAGCAGCATCAAGTCCTGCTCGAGATCTTCAACCGGACCGCCCGGGCACAGGCGCAGGGCGCCGCGCCGCAGGAGGTGACCGCGCTGCTCGAGACACTGGCGCAGTACACCCACGAGCATTTCCGCGACGAGGAGCGTCTCATGCTCAGCTGGCGGGTGGATGCCGGGCACCGCGCGATGCACCTGAAGGCCCATGAGAGTTTCCGCGGATTTCTCCAACAGGCGCAGGCATTGTCCGCCGATCACCCGTTGGACGTACGCCTCGAGCTGCAAGCATTCCTCGCCGAGTGGCTGTTGCACCACATCCTGGAGATGGACCAGGCTATGGCGCTCGCGGTCCAGCAGCGCCAGAGTGCCGTCGCGCACGAGATGCCCGGGCCCGAGCCGGCCCCGCGCGCACGCGATGGTCTCCTCGAATCGCTCAGCCAGCTGAGCGCGTCCCTCGGCCAGCGGACCTTCGATCTGCTGACGCAGCGCCGGAATCTGCTCGATCTTCAGGCGCTCTACCAGGCGTTGCTGCGCTGCGGCGACGTGCTGATCCAGAGCCGCGGGGAGCACGAGATGCTCGAGAGTCTGTGCGCCAGGCTGGCGCGCGACACACCCTTTCACGCGGTGTGGATCGGGCGGCCGGGGTCCGCGGGAGTGTTCGAAGTGCTGGGGCTCGCCGGGGACGGCGCCGATCAAGTCCGCGTCGCGCCGCCCCGCCTGACGGACCAGCAGACCGCGTCGATCGTCGTCAGAGCGTGGAACAAGCAGGCGCTGGTGGTGTGCAACGACACGCTCGCCGAGCCGACCCTGCAGCCCTGGCACGAGGGCTTCGCGGCAAATCGCTGGCTGAGTCTGCTCGCGCTGCCGATCCTGCGCGGCGAGCGGATGTGGGCCATCCTCGCGCTCGCCGCGCCGCGCCGCGCCGGCTTCGATGCCGCGACCATCGAGCTGTGCACCCGCGTCGCCGGCCTGCTCGGCCGCGGCCTCGATGAGTTCGACCTGAAAGATCGCATCCGGACGCTGCAGGCGCAGGAGGCGCACATGGCCCGCACTGATGCGCTCACCGGACTGCCCAATCGACTCGCGCTGGAGGAGTACCTGCCGCGGGCGATCGCGCGCGCGCGCCGCCGCGGCACTTCGCTGGCGATCGGCGTCATCGATCTGGATGACTTCAAGCCGGTCAATGACCGGCTGGGTCACGACGCGGGGGACGAGCTGCTGCGCAACCTCGCGCGCGGTCTGCGTGACTGGCTGCGCGAGTCGGATTTCATCGCCCGCCTCGGCGGCGACGAATTCGTGGTGATCCTGGAAGACCTCGACACGGCCCACACGCTGCCGCAGTTGAGCGCGGCCCTCGCTCACCTGCACCGGGTGGTCGAGAGCCCCTTCCCTCTGAGCGGCGGTAAGAGCGCCTCGGTGGGCATGACGATGGGTCTGACATTGTTTCCAACGGACGGCACCGAGGCGGAGTTGCTGCTGCGCCAGGCAGATGCGGCGATGTATCAGGCCAAGCAGACCAAGCGGTCGCGGACCCAGTGGTGGCGCCTCGGCGCCGCGACTGCGCCCGAGCAGATCGCCGAAACCGCGTTCGACCCGTTCGGCCCCGAGGCTCGCGAACTCATGCAGATCCTGCAGCCACACCTCGCCGAGGTGGCCGGACAGTTCGCCACGGCATTCTACGGCGAGCTGCAGCGACGCCCCGAGATGGCCAGCATCCTCGCCTGCCTGTCCCCGCAGGAGCTGATGACGCTCACGCACCGGCAGGCCGACCACCTGCGCTTCCTGCTCGATGAGCACACGACCGCGCCTCAGGCGGAGGAGACCGCCCGGCGGCTCGGCCTCATCCATGGGCTCGTTGGCCTGTCCGGCGCCTCGATGACGCTTGCCGTGGGGCTATACCGCGACCTGCTGCACGCCCATTTCGACACGGCGCTGCTCACCACGCGCACACGGTATCGTGCGCTGCGTGCCGCTGAGGCGCGCCTGCAGCTCGACACGCAATGCGAGCTGCAGGCCATGCAGTCCGTTCTCGATCAGTACCAGATGCTGCTCGCGCACCCGCCGGACGCCCGGGCGCTCGCGGCCCCCTGGATGCAAGCGGAACTCGAGGCACTCGCCGCTCTGCCCGGCGTTCGGGCCGTGGTGCTGTTCCGGCCGGATGCCCACAACCGGCTGGTTATCGAGCACGCCGCCGGTGAAATCGCCGAACCGTTCGTGCAGGCGCATCGGGCCCGCGATCTCTACCCGGTGCTCGATCCCCGCGATGCACGCGGTCGCGGGCTGGTCGCGACAACCTGGATGACCGACGCTGCGCAGGAGATCTGTGCCTACCAGTCCGACGGTCGCGCCGAGCCCTGGCAGACACTGATGCGCGAATTCCGTATCCGCAGCAGCGCGACCGTTCCGGTGCACAACCACGGAGCGATCCACGCGGTGCTGATGATTTTCGGCGCCTACCCGCACCAGTTCACCGCCGGGTGGATGCGGACCTGGCGACTGTCGCTGCAGAACCGCTGGGACCAGATGACCCGTACCGCCCAGAGCCGCTGGCATGCGATCGACACCGCGCAGTCCGCGCAGATCCGCTCGGTGCTCTATGGCGGCGGCGTCGAGATGTTCGTGCAGCCGATCATCGGCCTCGCCGACGGCGCGGTGGCGAAAGTCGAGGCGCTGGCGCGCCTGCGCACGCCACAGGGCACGATCCTCGCCCCCGGGCAGTTCCTGCCCGCACTCGGGGAAACGGACGTGGATTCACTGTTCCGCCAGGGCCTGCAGCAGGGTTTGGCGCACCTGCGCTGCTGGCGCGAGGAGGGCCTGGACATCGGCCTGTCGATCAACCTGGCACCGAGCTCGCTGCTGCATCCGGACTGCGCCCAGTGGGTCATCGAGGCGCTGCATCAGGCGCAGGTGACACCCGCGCACCTGACTCTGGAGCTGCTGGAAAGCCAGGCACTGGACGCCGGCGCGGTGGACGAGGGCATCACGCGCCTCGCAGCAACCGGCGTGAAGATTGCGATGGACGATCTCGGCTCGGGGTTCAGCAACCTCAAACGGCTCGCCGACCTGCCATTCGACGTGATCAAGGTCGATCAGAACATCGTCAAGGACCTCGCCCGCGACCCGATCAAAGCGCTCAGCCTGATCCGCACCGTCGTGCAGATCGGCCAGGATCTCGACCGTGACGTCGTGGCCGAGGGCCTGGAGGACGACGGCATCGTCGAGGCTGCCGTCCAGCTCGGGTGCCGATTCGGTCAAGGGTACGGCCTGGCCCGGCCGATGCCCGCCGCGGCGCTGGCGGGGTGGATCAGATCCCGACCACCACACCA
The DNA here is from genome assembly GCA_021781775.1 of Pseudomonadota bacterium. Lineage (GTDB taxonomy): Bacteria > Pseudomonadota > Gammaproteobacteria > Steroidobacterales > Steroidobacteraceae > 13-2-20CM-66-19. The sequence continues at coordinate 8,182 of JAJXWE010000028.1, forward strand.
GCACGACGCAGGCGGCGTGCACAGCTGGCTGGGCGCGCTGGCCTACCAGTGGATGGCAATGCATGACCCGATCCATCTGCGCGACCCGGGCGATCTGGCCTCCTGTCCGATCACGGGTTTTCTGCAGACCCAGGGCATCGCGGACGCCGAGGCGCTGGCGATGCATGCTCGGATCCACGAGCACCCGCGCGAGGCGACCCGGTTGGAGACAATCCGACAGATGATGCGGTGGCTGACGGGAAAGGTACGAGAATCGCGCCCGGATATGGGCCGCACGCCCTAGCGGCATCGACTCGCCGCGCCCATGGCGTGGCGGCCGCGCACGATCGGCAGGGATCCCAGGAAGTTGGCGCGCCCGACTGGATTCGAACCAGCGACCTGCAGCTTCGGAGGCTGCCACTCTATCCAACTGAGCTACGGGCGCACCGTGTCGCGGCGCGCGACTGACCTGGAACGGTCAGGATCGGGAGCCGGCTGGCCTCTCGGCCGCATGCCCCCTGCGCCAGGGCCGGGCGATGATACGCGGGTCATCGCCGGGATGCCACGTAAGGGCCCGAGGGCAGGGGCCCGCCCCGGAGGACACCCGCGCGATGACCGGGGCTTCAGCCAAGCGGCTCACGAGGGGTATACTCCGGTTTCAGCGTTCACGGATTCCGCAGAGAGGTCGCGTGAGCAAGCAGGATTCGCACTTCATTAACGTGTTCAGCATGGTCATCGGCCTACTGGTCGTGATCGCCATACTGATTTTCAGCTTCGCGCGCTACGTCGGTAACCACACACAGGAGCGGGACATCCTGTCGGATACCGAGTACATCCACCGCGTCGAGCAGCGCGTCGCACCGTTCCAGCGGGTGGCGATCGCCGGCCAGAACAATGCCGGACTCGCCATCGCGCCGACGGCTGCCTCGGCGGCCGGCGCGAGCGCTGGAGGCATGGGCGTGCCGACCACCGGCCAGCAGCTGTTCCAGCAGACCTGCAGCGCCTGCCACGGACCGGGCGTCGCGGGCGCGCCGAAGGCCGGCGACAAGGCTGCCTGGGCGCACCATCTCGCCAAGGGGCTGGCGACGCTGTACGACCACGCGCTGCACGGCTTTCACGGTTCGACGGGCATCATGCCGGCCAAAGGCGGCCGGCCGGGTGTACCGGATGCCGTCGTGAAACGGGCGGTCAATTACATGGTGTCGCTGGTCGACCCGCAGCTGGTTAAGGGCAAGCCCAAGTAAGTCGGGCCACATCCGTGGCATCCGGCTCGCACGGATGACCTGAGCGGGGGATCGGCGGATTCAGCCCCGCAACGCGCTGCCGCGACCCTGCGGGGTCCGCGGCGGCCCGTGCATGCCGCGTCGTGCACGGCACCAGCGCAGGCCGCCGGTTCTCAGCGCGTAGCCGCTCCCGAGCCTTCCAGCGCCCGCAGACGCACTTCGAGTTCCGCAAGCCGCTCGCGCGTGCGCTGCAGGACCCGGGCCTGCGTGTCGAACTCCTCGCGGCTGACCAGATCGAGCTTG
>JAJXWE010000029.1 GCA_021781775.1 Pseudomonadota bacterium
GAACAGCCCAGAAACCGCATCGAACCCCGCTTCCGACCGCCAGACGCACGGCTTCCAAGCGGAGGTTCGCGAGCTGCTGAAGCTCATGATCCACTCCCTGTACAGCCACCGGGAGATCTTCCTGCGTGAGCTGATCTCCAATGCCTCGGATGCAAATGATCGGCTGCGCTTCGCGGCGATCGGCGCCCCGGAGTTGCTCGAGAACGCCCCGGAGCTGGAAATCCGCATCGAGGCCGATCCCGAGGCGGGCACCGTCACGATCATGGACAACGGCATCGGCATGACGCGCGAGGAGGCCGTCGCCAATCTCGGCACCATTGCCCGATCCGGAACCGCGGAGTTTTTCCGTTCCCTTTCCGGCGAGCGCCAGAAAGATGCGCAGCTGATCGGCCAGTTCGGCGTGGGCTTCTACTCGGCGTTCATCGTCGCCGACCGGGTCGAGGTGCTCTCGCGCCGAGCCGGGCAGAGCGCGGCGGCCGCGGTGCGCTGGGAATCGCGCGCCGACGGCGAATTTACCGTGGAGACGGTCACACGCGAGGCACGTGGCACGGCGGTCAAGCTGTACCTGAAGTCCGAGGCGAAGGAGTTCGCCGATCCGTTTCGGCTGCGCTCGCTGATCCGCCGCTACTCCGATCACATCGCCTTCCCGGTGCGCATGCGCAAGGAGGGCGAGGCCTCGCTCGAGTACGAGACCGTCAACCAGGCCACCGCGCTGTGGGTGCGCTCGCGCGCGGAGATCCCGGACGAGGAGTACCGGCAGTTCTATCAGCATCTGGCGCACGACTTCACCGAGCCGTTGACCTGGAGCCACAATCGGGTCGAGGGTAAGCGCGAGTACACGAGCCTGCTGTACATACCGGGTCGGGCGCCCTTCGACCTGTGGCAGCGCGAGGCTGCCCACGGCCTGAAGCTGTACGTGAGGCGTGTGTTCATCATGGACGACGCCGAGCAGTTCCTGCCCCTGTACCTGCGCTTCGTCAAGGGAGTGGTCGATTCGAGCGACCTGCCGCTGAACGTCTCGCGCGAGCTGCTGCAGCGCGAGCCGGAGGTCGAGGCGATCCGCTCCAGCCTCACCAAGCGCGTGCTCGATATGCTCGCCAAGCTCGCCGAGGACGAGTCTGACAAGTACGCCGCATTCTGGAAGGAGTTCGGCCTGGTGCTTAAGGAGGGCGTCGGCCAGGACACGGTCAATCGAGCCGCGTTGCTGCCGCTTCTGCGCTTTGCGAGTACGTATGACGCGGGCGATGAGCCGCACACGAGTCTCGCCCAGTACGTGACGCGCATGAAGGTGGGCCAGGAGCGCATTTACTACATCGCGGCCGAGAGTGTCTCCGCCGCGCGACGCAGTCCCTACATCGAGCGGCTCACCGAGCGCGGCATCGAGGTGTTGCTGCTCGCCGATCGCATCGACGAGTGGATGATGGGGCAGCTCGAGGAATTCGATGGCAAGCGGTTCAAGGATGCCGCGCGCGGGGACCTTGAGCTCGGCCCGTTGGAAAGCGAGACGGACCGGCGCGAGCGCGACGAGGCACTGAAGGAGAGCAAGGGGTTGCTGAAGCGCATCAAGGACGCCCTCGGCGAGCGTGTGCTGGAAGTGCGCCCCAGTACCCGTCTGAAGGACTCGCCGGCCTGCCTGGTGCGGGCCGAGCATGACCTGGGCGCCGGGATGCGCAAGATTATGGCCGCCGCCGGTCAGAAGGTACCCGAGTCCAAGCCGGCGCTGGAGCTGAACGCGTCGCATCCGCTGGTGCGCTATCTGGACGGTCTCGCCGATGCCGGCCGCTTCGAGTCGCTCGCGCTGCTGCTCTATGAACAGGCAGAACTCGCCGAGGGCGGCGAACTGGGCAATCCCGCGGAGTTCGTGCAGCGTCTGAATCGCTTGCTCGTCGAACTCGCTGCGGGTCACGCCGCGTGACGCTGCCGGGCAGCGAGCGGCTGTTCATCCCCGGGCCGGCCGGTCGTCTGGAGGCCCTGGTGGAAACGCCGGTCGGTGGCGGCACGGCCGGCGCGTTCGGCGTGGTCTGCCATCCTCACCCCCTGTACGGTGGAACGCTCGAGAACAAGGTCGTCTATACACTGGCACGTGCCTTCTCGAGCTGCGGCGCGCCCGTGATCCGCTTCAATTTCCGTGGTGTCGGGACGAGCGAGGGGCGTTACGACGAGGGTCGGGGCGAGACGCTCGATACGCTCGCCGCGATCGCCTATGGCCAGAGCCGCTGGCCCGCCGCAGTGCTCTGGCTGGCGGGTTTCTCATTCGGCGGTGCGGTGGCAGTGCGGGCTGCGGCCACGGCGTTGCCGCGGGCCTTGGTGCTGGTGGCCCCGGGCATCACGCGAGTGGCGATGGACGGGGCGCCCTCGCCGCGCTGTCCCTGGATGGTGGCCCAGGGGGATGCGGACGAGGTGATCGAGCCGGCCGCGGTGCTGCAGTGGGCGGCGCGTCAGCAGACCCCGCCGGTGCTGCGCACCTTCCCCGGGGCGGGGCATTTCTTCCATGGACGCCTGCACGAGTTGCGTGAGGCCGTCGTGCAGTTTCTGAATCAGGCCGCCTGAGGGGCGCCGGAGCGCGCCGGGCGGGGGGGGAAGTGAACGGGGTTCGCTCCGCGAACCCCGTCAACCCTCACGCTTCAGTGCGCGATCAAGAATTGACCATTGCCTTGAGGTTCTTCAGCGGCATCACGCGGACCTTCTTGCTGGCCGGCTTTGCCTTGAACATCATCTTCTCACCCGTGAACGGGTTGACCCCTTCGCGCGCCTTCGTGGCCGGCTTCTTCACGACCTTCATTTTCAGCAGCCCAGGCATGGTGAACAGGCCGTTGCTGCGCAGGCTCTTCTTGATCACGCCGTTCAGCGAATCGAACACACCGCCGACCTGCTTACGCGAGAGCCCCGTGTCTTTGGAAATTTGAGTCAGGACTTCCGACTTGGTCGGAGCGCTACCCTTTTTCGCCATATTGCGCCACTCCTCGAATGAATGAATGTGCGCGCTGTTGTGCAGCCACGCAACGTAAGAAACGCCGCGGAAAATAGCACATGGGCGAGCCTGCGCAACTGTTTTTTTTGCTCACGAGCATGCTGAAACGGCTTTTTTCAAAGGGTTTTGCATGCCGACGGCAGCGCGGCTCGGATTTTGCCTGGGAATTGCTCGGCCGCTGCGGCCCCGTTCTGAATCAAGACGTCCTTGAGGCGGCTTTTTGCGCCACGGAGCAGCGAAAGATCCGTCTTCGGCACGCCAAGTGCATGCGCGAGGACGCGGAGCATGCGTTCGTTCGCAGCCCCTTCCACTGGAGCGGCAGACACCCTCACGAGGAGTCTCCCGTCGTGTACGCCGTCAATACACTCGCGCGACGAACGCGTCTGAATACGCACGCGCAACACACAGTCGCGCCCGCGAATCTCCAGCCAGCCCGGGATCTTGGCGCTCTTGGTTGATGTAGGGTGCACGGCGCGGTTCAGCTTCGAACAGCACGCCCGCTTCTCGCGGTCGGCCGTGGGCTCACAGGTGCAGCAGGATCAGCAGCGCCTGGATGAGGATGCAGGCCCACAGCGGCGAGAGATCGATGCCGGCGATGGCCGGAATCACGCGCCGGAACGGCCGCAGCACCGGCTCGCACAGCGCGCTCAGGAGCGACTGCAGCGGTGAGTAGCCCCCGGGTGCCACCAGGCTGAGCAGCGCATAAAGGATGATGGCGTAGAAATACGTCTGCAGCAGAATCGAGGTGATTTCGAGCGCAACCGCGTGCAGCCAGACCCAGGGACCGACCCAGCCGATGCCCTGGAAGCCGAACTGGACCGCGACTTCGACCGCGGCAACCGCCACGACCGCCACCACCGAGGCGGTGTCGACCTTGCCGATCGGCGGCAGCACGCGGCGCAGCGGCAGAACCAGCGGATTGGTCAGACGGACGATCGCCTGGCTGAGCGGATTGCGGAAGTCGGCGCGGGCGAGCTGCAGCAGCAGTCGCGCCATCACGACGAACAGCGCAAGGGAGAGCAGCGTCTCGACGATGTAGATAAGGGCGCTCATGGGCGGTATCCCCAGGTCGGTTCAGGCGGAGCGGATCTGCTCGGCGAGCTGCCGGCTGCGCGCCGCCGCGGCCTGGGCCGCCTGCACGACAATCTGGCCGAAGTTCGCCGCCTCGAAGCTGCGTAGCGCAGCTTCGGTGGTCCCGCCCTTGGAGGTGACCTGCGCACGCAGTAGCGCCAGATCGCCCGCGCCGCTGTGCGCGAGCAGACCCGCGCCGTACAGCGTCGCGACGCTCAGGGTGCGCGCCGCAGCGGCGGGCAAGCCCATGTCGGTTCCGGCCTGCGCCAGCCATTCGGCGAGCAGAAAGAAGTACGCCGGCCCGCTGCCGGAGATCGCCGTGACCACATCGAGCGCTTCCTCCGTGTCGAGCCGCACAACCTCGCCGACGGCGCGCAGGATCTGCTCGGCGCGGTCCGCATGCGCGGGGTTGCACTGCGGCGGGACAAACAATCCCGTCACGCCGGCGCCCACCAGGGCAGGGCGGTTGGGCATCGCGCGCAGTACCGGGACCTGCGGGCCGCACCAGTGCTGCAGGACCGAGAGGCGCACGCCCGCCACGACCGACAGCACGATCGGCCGGCTGCGGGCGAGTTCGGCGGCGAGCGGGCTCAAAACCGAACCAGCGTCCTGAGGCTTCACGGCGAGCACGACCACCTGCGCGCCGCGAACGGCCGCGGCATTGTCCGCCGTCGCACTGAGACCGAAATCGAGCTGCAGCGCCGTGCACGCCGCCGGATCCCGCTCCCCGACGCGCACCCGCTCGGGTCGCATGCCTTGGCGCAGCAGTCCGCCGATCAGCGCGCGACCCATGTTGCCGCCCCCGAGCACCGCCAGATCAAAATGGTTCATAGGCGATCGATTGTAACGGCTGGCGCGTGCCGACGCGCTGTGTTCACGCCGGCGCCGAGCGCGGTCCGAACAGGGCGGTGCCGATGCGCACCACCGTGGCGCCCTCGAGGATGGCGCTCTCGAAATCCCCGCTCATGCCCATCGAGAGCGTGTCCAGCGCGGCGCCACGGGCGTTCAGCACGTCGCGCAGCTCGCGCAGCCGCGCGAACCATGCCTGTTGGCGACTCGGATCGGTCTCCGCCGGCGGCAGGCACATCAGGCCGCGCAGGCGCAATCGCGGCAGCGGGCCCACGGCCGCCGCGAGCGCCGGCAGCTCCCCGGGCGCCACGCCTGCCTTGCTCATCTCCCCGCCGAGATTGACCTGGAGGCACACATTGAGGGGCGGAAGGTGCACCGAGCGTTGCGCGGAGAGCCGCTCGGCAAGGTGCAGCCGGTCGAGTCCATGGACCCACTGGAAGCGCTCGGCGATCGGGCCCGTCTTGTTGGCCTGCAGCCGCCCGATGAAGTGCCACGTCAGTGACAGGTGCTCGAGCTCCGCCATCTTGCCGAGCGCCTCGTTGAGGTAGCTCTCGCCGAAATCAGTGACGCCGGCGGCTGCGGCCGCGCTGATCGTTGCGGCGGGCTGGGCCTTGGACGCGGCCAGAAGTGTGATCTCGGCCACATTTCGGCCTGCGCGCTCGGCTGCGGCTGCGATCTGCGCGCGCAGCGCGTGTACGCGATCCGGTAAATTCTGCGAAGCCCTTATCATATGGATGTCTGGACCCCTCCGTTATACTGCGGCGACCGGTCAGGCGCGGGATGCGCTCGAACCTACTCCGATCGGAGATCCGATGGTCGATATCGCGCAACTGCTGGCATTCGCCGTCAAGAACAACGCCTCGGACCTGCATCTGTCCGCCGGGGTGCCGCCCATGATCCGTGTCGACGGCGACATGAAGCGGATCAATATGCCACCGCTGGCGCACAAGGAAGTGCACAGCATGGTGTATGACATCATGAACGACAAGCAGCGTAAGGCCTTCGAAGAGTTCTTCGAGACCGACTTCTCCTTCGAGATCCCGAAGCTCGCACGCTTTCGCGTGAATGCGTTCAACCAGAACCGCGGTGCCGGCGCGGTGTTCCGCACGATTCCCTCGAACATCCAGTCGCTTGACGACCTGAACGCGCCGAAGATCTTCCGCGATCTGTGCATGCTGCCGCGCGGCCTGGTGCTGGTGACCGGGCCGACCGGTTCGGGCAAATCGACCACCCTCGCCGGGATGGTCAATCACTGCAACGACAACCGGCCCGACCACATCATCACCATCGAGGACCCGATCGAGTTCGTGCACGAGTCCAAGCGCTGCCTGGTCAATCAGCGTGAGGTGCATCGCGACACGCTCGGTTTCAGCGAAGCGCTGCGTTCGGCGCTGCGCGAAGACCCCGACGTGGTGCTGGTCGGAGAAATGCGCGACCTGGAGACCATCCGTCTCGCGCTCACCGCGGCGGAGACCGGCCACCTGGTCTTCGGCACGCTGCACACCAGTTCCGCGGCCAAGACCATCGACCGCGTGGTCGACGTATTCCCGGCGGCCGAGAAAGAGATGGTGCGCTCGATGCTCTCGGAATCGCTGCGCGCCGTGATTTCCCAGACGCTGCTGAAGCGCATCGGTGGCGGGCGCGTCGCGGCGCACGAGATCATGATCGGCACCCCGGCGATCCGTAACCTGATCCGCGAGGGCAAAATCGCGCAGATGTACTCGGCGATCCAGACCGGCCAGGCGAGCGGCATGCAGACGCTCGACCAATGCCTGGCAGAGCTGCTGTCCAAGGGGCAGGTGAGCAAGGAAGAGGCGCGCTTCAAGGCCCAGAACAAGGACGCCCTGTAGGGCGGGCCGGGCGCCTCGCCACTCATCAGACAGGGGGAACCTCGCAATGCCAATGGACCGCGACCAAGCGATCAAGCTGATTCACGATCTGCTGCGACGAATGGTCGAGCGCAGCGCCTCGGATCTGTTCCTCACCGCGGGCTTTCCGCCGGCGCTGAAGATCGACGGCGAGGTGCGGCCGCAGAGCGAACGGGCGCTCGCGCCCGAACAGTCGGCGACGCTCGTGCGTTCGCTGATGAATGACCGCCAGACCCGCGAGTTCGACGCCACTCACGAGTGCAACTTCGCGATCGCCCCACCGGGAATCGGCCGCTTCCGCGTCAGCGCGTTCGTCCAGCAGAGCACCTCCGGCTGCGTCATCCGCATGATCAATGCGAACATCCCCACGTTCGAGGAGCTCGACCTGCCGCCGATCCTGAAGGAGCTCTCGCTGTCGAAGCGCGGCCTGGTGGTCGTGGTCGGCGGAACGGGATCCGGCAAATCGACCACCCTCGCCGCCATGGTCGGCTACCGCAACGAGAAGACGCGCGGCCACATCGTCACGGTGGAGGATCCGGTCGAGTTCATCCATCAGCACAGAGGCTGCGTCATCACGCACCGTGACGTGGGTGTCGACACCGATTCCTGGCAGGTGGCTCTGAAGAACGTCCTGCGCCAGGCCCCGGATGTCATCTACATCGGTGAGATCCGCGACCGCGAGACGATGGAGTACGCCGTCCAGTTCGCCGAGACCGGCCACCTGGTGTTTTCCACTTTGCATGCCAACAACGCCAACCAGGCGCTGGACCGGATCATCAATTTCTTTCCCGACGAGCGGCGCGAGCAGCTGCTGATGGACCTGTCGCTGAACATCCGCGCGTTCGTCTCGCAGCGACTGGTGCCGCGCGAGGGCGGCGCCGGGCGTATTGCCGCCATGGAGATCATGCTCAATTCACCGCTGATCCAGGACCTCATCTTCAAGGGCGAAGTGGTCAAGATCCGCGACGTGATGGCCCGCTCGAACCGGCTCGGCATGAAGACCTTCGACCAGTCGCTGTTCGAGCTGTACGAGGCCGGGTTCATCTCCTACGAGGACGCGCTGCGCAATGCGGACTCGAAGAACGAGCTGCGGCTGCGCGTGAAGCTCGAGAGCCACCGGGAAAGCCCGCAGCTCGAGGACGGCAGCCTCGCGCTCATGGACGAGCAGGACGAGGGACACAAGCCGTGAGCGACCCGGGCCTGAGCGATCTGCAGCTCGGCCTGCCCGGCGAGGCGGGGGCCGCGGCGGCCACCGCAGCGGTTGCCGCGCTGCAGCTGAACACCAAGCCGCTGTTCAAGCTCATGGTCGAGCGCAAGGCCTCCGATCTGTTCTTCACCAGCAACGCGCCCATCAAGATCAAGATCGAGGGGCAGATCTACCCCATCAACAAGCAGGTGCTCAGTCCGCCGATGGTCCGCCAGGCGGTGCTGGCCTTGATGAGCCCCGAGCAGCGCGAGGTGTTCGCCCAAGAGCTCGAGCTGGATTTCGCGATTTCCGAGCCAGGCCTCGGGCGCTTCCGCGTCAACGCATTCATGCAGCGGGGCAATCCGGCCGTGGTGCTGCGCTACATCAGCGCCGAGATGCCTCGCATGGAGTCGCTGGCGCTGCCGGAGGCGGTCGGCGATCTGGCCCTGCAGAAGCGCGGACTGGTGCTCGTGGTCGGCGCGGCCGGCTCGGGCAAGTCGACCACGCTCGCCGCGATGATCAACCTGCGCAACGAGACGACCTCGGACCACATTCTCACCATCGAGGACCCGGTCGAGTTCCTGCACACCAACAAGCGCTCGATCGTCAATCAGCGCGAGGTGGGAATCGACACCAAGTCCTTCGCGACCGCGCTGCGCGGCGCGCTGCGCGCCGCGCCCGATGTCATTCTCGTCGGGGAGGTCCGCGACCGACAGAGCATGGAGGCGGCGATCCACCTGGCCGGCACCGGTCATCTGGTGCTGGCGACGCTGCATGCCAACAACTGCGCCCAGACGCTCGATCGCATCATCAACATGTTTCCCCCGGAGCAGCACGGGCAGATCTTCCTCGACCTGTCGCAGTATCTGCGCGGCATCCTGGCGCAGCGCCTGGTGATGGGTAAGGACGGCCGCCGGGTCGCGGCAGTCGAAGTGATGCTCAATACTCCGCACATCGCCGACCTGATCAACAAGGGCGACGTCGTGGGCGTCAAGGAAGCGATCGCCGCGAGCGCCGAGCAGGGCATTCGCAGTTTCGATGCCGCGCTGCATGCACTGTACCGGGAGGGGCGGGTGGAGCTGGCCGTGGCACTCGCCCACGCCGATTCGCGCGCGAACCTCGAAGCCAAGATCAACTTCGGATGAGGCTCCGGCCGGCGACGCGGCCCGCCAACAACGTCCTCAGAAGACCTGCAACGCGTCGAACACCGGGCCGTCCACGCACACCCGCTTCATCGCTTCGCCCTCGGGGGTGCGGACCCGCACGGTACAGCCGGCGCAGCCGCCGACCCCACAGGCCATGTATTCCTCGAGCGAAACCTGGCAGGGCACACCGTAGCGGCGGGCGAGCTGTGCGGTCGCCGCCAGCATCGGCGTCGGTCCGCAGGCGAACAGCTCCACCTCGGCGAGCTCCGCCGGGCCGAGCGAGCCGAGCCACTCGCTGGCCAGCTCCGTGACATAGCCGTCGAAGCAGCCGGGGAAGCCCGCCCGGCTCGCGAGCCGGCTTGGCACGTCCCACTCCTCGAGCAGAGGCATCGCGGCGATGGTTCCGGCGGGCATGCCCGGCACCACCAGCGTCGAGGGTCGCGCATGGAAGGGGAAGGGAACCTCCGAGCCCATCAGCACGAGCGGT
>JAJXWE010000030.1:0-8346 GCA_021781775.1 Pseudomonadota bacterium
AGATCGAGGGTGATGCGCAGCGGTCCCTGTCCCCGTTCGGCCCGGTAGGCCACGAAGCGCTCGAGGCAGCGTGCATCGTCCAGCAAGCGCTCGGCCTTGAGTGCCTCGAGCGCCTCGCTCGTGGCGGCCGGCTCGAAGCCCCGCTCGAGCAGCTTGCGGCGCAGTTCCGCGCTGAAGTGGTCGCGCCGCGCGAGCAGCGCCACCGCCGCAGCGCGGGCGCTGCGCGGGTCGCCGGCCGCCTCAGGCCGTGGCCGCTTCGCCACCGGCGCTGCGCGGCGGGCGCGCGGGCAGCAGCCGGGAGCGCACCTCCGTCTCGATCTCCCGCGCCACCTCCGGGTTGTTCTGCAGGAAGGTGCGGACGTTGTCCTTGCCCTGCCCGATCCGGTTGCCCTTGTACGAATACCACGCGCCGGACTTCTCGATGATCTCCTGGGCGCTGGCGAGGTCGATGATCTCCCCTTCGCGCGAGATGCCCTGACCGTACATGATCTCGAACTCCGCCTCGCGGAACGGCGGGGCCACCTTGTTCTTGACCACCTTGACGCGCGTCATGTTGCCGACGACTTCCTCGCCGTTCTTGATCGCGCCGATGCGGCGGATGTCCAGACGCACCGAGGCGTAGAACTTCAGCGCGTTGCCGCCGGTGGTGGTCTCGGGACTGCCGAACATGACACCGATCTTCATGCGGATCTGGTTGATGAAGATGACGATGGTGTTAGAGCGCTTGATGTTGCCGGTCAGCTTGCGCAGCGCCTGCGACATCAGTCGCGCCTGCAGACCGACCTGCATCTCGCCCATCTCACCCTCGATTTCCGCCTTCGGCGTCAGCGCCGCGACCGAGTCGATCACCACGATGTCCACGGCGTTGGAACGCACCAGCATGTCGGTGATTTCGAGCGCCTGCTCGCCGGTGTCGGGCTGCGAGACGAGCAGATCGGCGATGTTCACGCCGAGCTTCTCGGCGTAGGACGGGTCGAGCGCGTGCTCGGCGTCGACAAATGCCGCGGTACCACCGCCACGCTGCACCTCGGCGATCACCTGCAGGGTGAGCGTCGTCTTGCCCGAGGACTCAGGGCCGTAGATCTCGACCACGCGGCCGCGCGGCAGACCACCCACGCCGAGGGCGATGTCCAGCCCCAGCGAGCCGGTCGAAACGGTCTCGACATCGTAGCTTGCGGTGGCGTCGCCGAGACGCATCACCGAGCCCTTGCCGAACTGCTTCTCGATCTGGCCCAACGCGGCGGCGAGCGCCTTCTTGCGATTGTCTTCCATCTGGGTGTCCCGGAGGTGCTGAAAACGCAGCGGTGAGCGAATTATCCCACAAAGACACTGCCGGCATCATCTCCGTCTGCGTGCGCAAGATGTTATTTTGTCGCCCATCACTCGCCGCACAGTGGGCATGTCCCGACAACACTGTACACAGGCCCGCGCTCGAGCGTGCGGCTCTCGATCAGGGCGAACCGCTCGAATCTCCAGCGGACCGGAGCGATCGGCGCCGGCTCACTTGGACGCACGACTTTGCGTGCCACGGTGACATGCGGGCGGAAGGGTTTGAGATCTGGGGCAAAACCGGCGGCGACGAGCGTCCCCACGACGGCCCGCGCGAGCGCACTGAGCGCTTCGGGCGGACGGACCGGCAGGACGCACAGCACCTGCGGGGCGGACCAGCGCTCGAGCCGGCCGAACGTGAGCACCAGGGGCTCGTCCGTCAGACCCGCCGCGCGCGCCGCCGCCGGGGCGAGGGCCGCGAGCTCGGCCAGTCGAGCGGCGGGCACCGCGCCGAGGAACGCCAGCGTCAGGTGCAGCTGCTCGGCCGGCACGGGTCGACCTGCGCTGGCCCGCACCACCGCCTGCGTAGCGTGCGCAAGCCGCGCACGAGCGGGCGCATCCGGCCAGAGCGCGAAGAACAAGCGGCGCGACCCCGCGTGCGCCGGCGAGTGCGCGCCCCGCCGGATCACGATCCGGGCGCGCCGGCGCCGGTTGCGGTCCCCAGCACCGCGAGCACCTGCCGCAGGGCATGAGCCACCGACTGGCGGCGCACGGCTTCCCGGTCACCGGCGAACTGCCGCACGACGCAGCGCGGTTCGGGCAGCGAGGGCGCCGCGACGGCGAACCACACGGTCCCGACCGGCTTGCCCGGACTGCCGCCATCCGGCCCGGCAATGCCGCTCACCGCCACGGCCACCTGAGCGCCGGAGACCCGCAGCGCCCCGCGGGCCATCTCCCGGACCACCGCCTCGCTCACCGCGCCGTGCGTCTCGATCATGCGGACCGCCACCCTGAGGTCACGGGCTTTCGCCGCATTGGAGTAGGTCACGTAGCCACACTCGACCCACTGCGAGCTGCCGGGCACGTCGGTCAGCGCCTTGGCGATCCAGCCGGCGGTACAGGACTCGGCCGTGACCACCCGCCAGCCCGCGGTCCGCAGGGCCCGCCCGACCTGCTCGGCGAGTGCGTACAGATCGCGGTCCGTGTCCCCGGGAACGTGCATCGGCGCAGTGTACGCCGGCCGGCCGGACACCGGCTTGCACCGGCGCGCGCATCCGCTAGGCTGGCGCCAACGGACGGTCCCGCCTTGGGGTCCGCGGGCTGGCGGCGCAGAACGCCGGCTTCCACGAATACGGCAGAAAGTGAACCCATGCGCGCGCGATCAGGGTTAGGGACGACGATCTTCACGCTGCTGGCCCTGCTGAGCGCGCACACGGCATGGGCGGCGCGCTGCCAGATCGTGCGCTACCCGAGCATCCCGGTGACCCTGAAGGACATGCAGGCGCTGATCCCGGCGAAGCTCAACGGCCAGCCGATCGTGCTCGCAGTCGACTCGGGTGCCTTCTATAGCTCGCTCTACCCGCAATGGGCCCGGCGCCTGCGCCTGACCCGCCTGTTCGCTCCGCCCGGAATGTTCATCCGCGGGGTCGGCGGCGAGACCGAGCCGCAGCTGGTGAGCGCCCACACCTTCACGTTCGTCCATCAACGGCTGCATGACGTGCAATTTCTGGTCGCGGGCAACGACAGTCCGTCGCACGCCGCCGGCCTGCTCGGGGACAACCTGCTGCGCGTGGCGGACGTCGAGTTCGACTTCGCCAAGGGGTTCATGCGCTTCATCAAGCCGGTGCACTGCGGCCACCTGTCGCTCGCCTACTGGGCGGGCAGCCGGCCGGTCGGCATGCTGCGGTTGAACCCACCGACCGCGCGCACGCCGCAGTTCATCGGCTCGGCGCAGCTCGATGGGCAGCCGGTCACGGTGATGTTCGACACCGGCGCGGCCCGCTCGGCACTCTCGCTCGCGGCCGCCGAGCGATTGCACCTGGGTCCCGGTGACCCCGGAGTTAAGGCTGCCGGGCGCGCCGGCGGCATCGCGCACCGCTTCGTCAACGCCTGGAGCGCGCCGGTCGCGAAACTGCAGATCGGCGGCGAGACGATCGAGCACACGCACCTGATGGTCATCCCAATGCCGGCATTCAGCGGCACGGCCGACCTGGTGCTCGGCGCGGACTTCTTTCTCGCCCACCACGTCTACATCGCCAACAGCCAGAACAGGATCTATTTCACCTACAGCGGCGGCCCGGTGTTCGCGCTGGGCCAGCCTACCGGTACCCCTGCCGCAGCGCCGTCCGGCACGACCGCCGAGCTCATCCGCAGCGCCATGGCCGCGCGCGCGCGCGGGGAGTATCCCCAGGCGCTTGCCGACTTCAGCCGCGCCTGCGCACTCGCGCCCACCCGGGCGCGCTGTTTCGTGTACCGCGGCCAGACGGAGCTCGATGCACAGCAGCCCGCCCGGGCGCTCGCGGATTTCAACACGGCGCTGCGCCTGCAGCCCGGGCACTATCCGGCACTGCTCGGCCGGGCGACGGCCCGGCTGGCCCTGCGCGAAAGCGCCGCGACGAGTGCCTGGACGACCCTCACCACGGCCGCCAGCACCGATCTCGCGGCAGCAAGCGCTGTGATGCCCGCCGATTCGGTGACACAGATGACGCTCGGCCTGCTCGCCGACCAGGCGGGCGCCTTCGCCCTGGCCGAGCACGCATTCGACGCGTGGATACGCCATCACGGCGAGGATGCGGGGCTGCCGTATGCCTGGAATGGACGGTGCTGGGCGCTGGCGGCCGCCGACCGACACCTGCATCGGGCCTTGCGGGACTGCAATCGGGCACTGCATCGACTGCCCGGCTCGACCCCGGTGCTCAACAGTCGGGCGTTGGTGTACCTGCGGCTTGGTCGGTGGCGGCGCGCCCTGCGCGACTACGACCAGGCGCTCCGCGCGCACCCGCATCGGCCGCTGCCGCTCTACGGCCGAGGACTCGCCGAGCGGCATCTTGGGCAGACCGCGGCCGCGCAGGCGGACTTTGCCGCGGCCGAGAAGCTCCATCCGGATGTCGCACGCCGCTACGCGCAGATCGGGCTCGCCCCCTGAGGCGGCGCCGAAGGGGTGCCGCTCAGGTCGAGCGCAGCACCAGGGCAGTCGGCAGCATCTGTGACTCCACCGCCTCGCCGCCGAGCAGACCGAGCACCTTGCGCGCCAGCAGCACGCCGCCCTCCTGCCAGTTCTGGCGCACCGTCGAGAGCGGCGGCAGGAAGGTTCCGCCCTGGGGCGTGTCGTCGTAACCGATGACCGACACGTCCTCGGGCACCGATTGCCCGAGTTCCACCAGCGCACGGATCGCCCCCATGGCCACCAGGTCCGAGCAGGCGAAGATGGCATCGAACTGCACCCGGCGGTTGTGCAGCGAGCGCACCGCGTGCGCCCCAGCCTCGAGCGTGAAGTCCGCGCGGCGCATCAGCAGCGGCCGGATGCCGTGGCGCTCGAGTTCATCGACGAAACCGCCGAGGCGCTGGGCCATCTCGGGATGGTCCGGATTGCCGATGAACACCGGGTGGCGCCGACCGATGGAGACGAACCGCTCCGCGACACTCATCCCCCCGTGGCGATTGTCGCTGCCGACGACGATGTGCTGATCGCCGACGCCGGCCGCGCCCCAGACCACCATCGGCAGCCCCAGCTTCTCGTAGATATGCACCGCGTCCTGATGCGCGCCCTGGCCGAGCAGGATCAGCCCGTCGGCCGCCTGCACCGCGACCTCTCCGGCGGCCTGCCGGGTGGTCAGCAGCACGTTGTAGCCGGCCGAGGTGAGCTCCTGGGAAATCCCCCCGAGCAGCGCCAGCGGATACGGATCCCACATCGTGCGCTCGGGCGTCGGGGTCATCTCGACGATCACCGCGACGGCATGGCTGCGGCGCAGGCGCAAGTTGCGCGCGCTGAGGTTGAGTTTGTAGCCATGCTTGCGCGCGAGCTGCTGGACGCGCTCGCGCGTGGCCGGGCTGACGAGCGCACTGCCGGCGAGGGCCCGCGACACGGTGATCGTGGACACCCCGGCGAGACCGGCCAGGTCCGCCATGGTCAAGCTGGCCGGCGCGTTCGGGTTCTTTCTCTTGCGGTCCGGCACGGACGGTTCGCGTCGTTGCAGATCCCGCTATGATCCTCGGGCCCGGCGCGCCCGTAAAGACCGATCCACCGCATGACGCACTCCGCCAACCGTTACCGCATGATCGGCGCGCTGGCGCTGAGCTTCATGATCTTCGCGGTCCTGCTCAACAGCGTCGGCACGGTGATCCTGCAGGCCATCCACAGCTTCGGGGTCGGCAAGCCCGAGGCGAGCCTGCTCGAGCTGTTCAAGGATCTGCCGATCGTGATCACCTCGTTCGCCGTCGCCTCGTTCCTGCCGCTGTTCGGCTATCGGCGCGCGATCCTGGTCGCCCTTGGGGTGGTCGCAATTGCCTGCACGCTGATGCCGCTTTATCCGAGCTTCCACACCACCGCGCTGCTGTTCGTCTGCGTCGGCATCTCCTTCGCCCTCACCAAAGTGTCGGTCTACGGCGCGATCGGACTGCTGACCGCCAGCCAGGGCGAGCACGTCCGCCTGACCAATCTCATCGAGGGGCTGTTCATGGTGGGCGTGGTGATCTCCGGGTGGCTGTTCAGCGCGTTCATCCGCTCCGGACCCGGCGCCGCGCAGGCCTGGCTACGCGTGTACTGGGTGATGGCCGGCGCGTGCCTGCTCGCCATGACGTTGCTCGGCGCCTCGCGCCTGGATGAGACCGCGGCACGCGCCAGAGTCCAGCCGGTCCGCGACTCCCTCGCGCAGATCAGCCGCGCCTCGCTGCGACCGATGGTGTACGTGTTCCTCGCCTCGACATTCTTCTACGTGCTCATCGAGCAGAGCTTCGGTACGTGGCTGCCGACGTTCAACTACGAGGTGCTGAAGCTGCCCGACGCGGTGAGCGTGCAGATGGCCAGCATGCTGGCCGCCGCCATCGCCATCGGCCGCGTGGCGGCCGGTCAGCTGCTGCGCCGGATCGCCTGGTATCGGCTGCTCAACGTCTGCGTCTGCGGGATGGGCCTGCTGATCCTGGTTACGCTACCGCTCGCCCACAGCGCCGGCAGCGCGCATGCCGGCTGGCTGCACGCCCCGCTCGCGGCCTACCTGATCCCGTTGATCGGGCTGCTGATGGCCCCGATCTACCCCGTGATCAACTCGGTGGCGCTCAGCGCCCTGCCCAAATCGGCGCATGCGGCGATGACCGGCCTGATCCTGGTCTCCTCGGCCCTCGGCGGCACGCTCGGCTCGCGCATCACCGCGCTGGTGTTCGCACGCTTCGGCGGTCTGCATGCCTTCTACTGCTCACTGCTGCCGATGGCTCTGCTGCTCGGCGCGCTGTTTCTGTTCCGGCGCGAGACGGCACGCGCCGCGGCCGGCCTCGCAGGACTTGGCCCCGCGCTCGAGTAGACTGCGGGCCGCGCGCCGCGCGGCCCGCCCGACGGCTCAACGCTGCGTCGGACGCAGCGCGAACGCCCCATCGCCGAGCAGCGTCAGCGCCACCAGGCTGATCGTCCAGAACGCCGGGTACTCCCAGCCGCCGCCCTTGTCGGTGAACAGCCAGCCGTTGTGGCCGTGCACCAGCACGATGGTCCCGAGCATCTCGAGCGCCAGCGGCACGGCCACCCACGGCGCGTACACGCCGAGCACCAGCGCCAGCCCGCCGAGCAGCTCGAGTGCGATGGTCCCGTAGGCGGCGACGGCCGGCAGGCCGAGCGTGGCGAAATAGCCGACGAATCCCGGCACCGTGAACACGAAGATCTTCAGCGCCACGTGCGCGAGGAACAGAACCCCGAGGCTCACGCGCAGCAGCGCGATGCCGTAGGGCGCGGTGTTGGTCTTGATCATACCCATCTCCCCTGTGTGGATTGAATGCCCCGCCGCATCGAACACCCGGCCGGCACCGCGGTCAACCGACCGCGGCGTTGAGAATAACGTTGATTAAATCGCCCTGAAACTCCCAGAAATTCAAATGATCATTCCGTTTTCTGCAATAATAATCCACCATGAACGTCACCCAGGCCATGCGAGTGCTGCTGCAGGTCGTCGATTCGGGCGGCTTCGCGCGCGCGGCCGCGGCGCTCGACCTGTCCAACGCTGCAGTCACCCGCCAGATCGCCGCGCTGGAGAAACACCTGGGAGCGCGGTTGCTGCACCGCACCACCCGGCGGGTGTCGCTGACCGAGGCGGGCAGCGAGTTCTGCGCGCGCTCCCGCGTCATTCTCGAGCAGCTCGCCGAAGCCGAGTCCGCTGCGGCGCAGGGCGTCGTCCAGCCAACCGGGGTGCTGCGGATCTCGGCGCCGCTGTCCTTCGGGGTGCTGCGCCTCGCCGACGAGCTGCCCGGATTCCGGGCGCGCCATCCGCAGCTGAAGTTGGACATCGACCTGTCCGATCGCCTCGTCGATCTCGCCAACGAGGGCTTCGACGTCGCCCTGCGCATCACGACCGACCTGGAGCCGAGCCTGGTCGCCCGGCGCATCGCCCTGGTGGGGATGACGGTGTGCGCCTCCCCCGGGTATCTGCGCCGGCACGGTACGCCGCGCTCACCGGCCGATCTCGAGCGACACGAGGTGCTCAGCTACAAATATCTGTGGTCGGGCGACGAATGGTCGTTCACCGACGCCCTCGGGCGCCGCTGCCCGGTTCGCGTGCGTCCGGCGGTTCACGCCACCAACGGCGATCTGCTGCGTCACCTGGCCGTGGCCGACGGTGGCATCATTCTGCAGCCAAACTTCCTGGTGGAAGCCGAGCTGCGCCGCGGCACGCTCGTGCCTCTCCTCGAGGATTACCACGCGCCGCAGTTCACGCTGTACGCGGCCTACCTCAGTCACCAGCATCTACCCGCCCGCGTGCGCGTGTTCATCGACTATCTCGTCGAACGCTTCGGTCGCACGGCCCCCTCGAAACGGCGCCGTGGCCGAGCGGGTGCGCGCCGGCACGATTGAGCCGACGCTGGCGGCCGCGGGGCGGC
>JAJXWE010000030.1:8356-9437 GCA_021781775.1 Pseudomonadota bacterium
CGATCTACTTCTTTTTCGGCGGCAAAGCCCGTACCTTGTCCCCGGCTGCGCCGGCGCGCAGCTTCCCCCCGGGCGCAGCGCGGCGTCACGGTCTTGCCATTGAGAGGATTGCCGGTCGATGAACAGCTCGAGCGTATTGCCTGAAGCGGCGCTGGTGGACGGCCACACGCCGGTCATGCAGCAGTACCTGCGGATCAAGAGCCGCCATCCCGATGCGCTGCTCTTTTACCGCATGGGCGATTTCTACGAACTGTTCTACGACGACGCCCGCCGCGCTGCGGCACTGCTCGACATCACCCTCACCTCGCGCGGACACTCCGCCGGCCAACCGATCCCGATGGCCGGCGTCCCGGTGCACAGCTGCGAGGCGTACCTCGCGCGCCTGGTCCGCAAGGGCGAGAGCGTCGCGATCTGCGAGCAGATGGGGGATCCGGCCAAATCGAAGGGCCCGGTGGAGCGCGAGGTCGTGCGCATCGTCACCCCGGGCACGGTCACCGACGCGGCGCTGCTCGATGAGCGCCACGACACGCTGGTCGCGGCGCTGGCGCGCGATGGGGAGCACTTCGGCCTCGCCTGGCTCGATCTCGCCGCGGGTCGTTTCACCGTGCTGCAGTCGCTCGGCGCGGGTGCGCTCGCGGCCGAGCTTGAGCGCCTGAAGCCCGCCGAGCTGCTGGTGAGCGAGGACGCTCCCCAGGACCTGCGCAGGCACACGGCGCTGCGCACGCGCCCGCCGTGGCACTTCGAGCTCGCCAGCGCCTCGCGGCTGCTCACCGACCAGCTCGGCACGCTCGATCTGAAGGGCTTCGGGGCCGATGAGCTGCCGCTCGCGATTGCCGCCGCGGGCGCGCTGCTGCAATACGTGCGCGACACCCAGAAGAGCGCGCTGCCGCACATCCGGGGACTGAGTGTCGAGGAGCGCGGCGAGGGCCTCATGATCGATGCGGCGACGCGCCGCAACCTCGAGCTCGACGTGAGTCTCACCGGCCGCGACGATGCGACGCTGTTTGCGGTGCTCGACGTATGCGCCACGGCCATGGGCTCGCGGCAACTGCGCCGCTGGCTCAACCGGCCGATCACCGAT
>JAJXWE010000031.1 GCA_021781775.1 Pseudomonadota bacterium
AAGATGCGCGAGGTCCTGGACCGCCTCTCGCTGAAGATCCCGATCATTGGCCCCATCCTCAACAAGGCCTCCATCGCCCGCTACGCGCGCACGCTCTCGACCATGTTCGCCGCCGGCGTGCCGCTGGTCGAGGCGCTGGAATCGGTGGCCGGCGCCACCGGCAACATCATCTACGAGAACGCGGTGCTCAAGATGCGCGACGAGGTGGCCACGGGCCAGCGCCTGCAGCGCGCCATGGAAGCACGCGGCATCTTTCCCAACATGGTCGTGCAGATGATCGCGGTCGGCGAGGAAGCCGGCTCGCTCGATGAGATGGCCGGCAAGGTGGCGACGTTCTACGAGGCCGAGGTGGACAACGCGGTGGACGCGATGTCGAGCCTGCTCGAGCCGCTGATCATGGTGATCCTCGGCGTCATCGTCGGCGGCCTGGTCATCGCCATGTACCTGCCGATTTTCCAGCTCGGCAACGTCGTCCACTGACGTGTCGGCGGCCGCGCTCCTCGCCCAATCGCCCGCCCTTTTCATCGGCACCTGCCTGGTGCTGGGGCTGGCGATCGGGAGTTTTCTAAACGTCGTCATCCACCGCCTGCCCATCATGCTCGAGCGGCACTGGCGGGCGCAGTGCGCCGAGCTCAGCACGGACGCAGGCACGCTCCCGGCGCAGACCGAGCGCTACAACCTCGTCGTGCCGCGCTCGGCCTGCCCGGCCTGCCACGCGCCGATTGCGGCCCGGCATAACATCCCGGTACTGAGCTATCTCTGGCTGCGCGGCCGCTGCGCCGGATGCGGGGCGCGCATCAGCCCGCGCTACCCGCTCGTGGAGGCGCTGACGGGGCTGCTCTCGGCGCTGGTGGCGTGGCGGTTCGGGTTCGGGTGGCCGACGCTCGCGGCCCTGGTGCTGACTTGGTTCCTGGTGGCGCTGGCGGTCATCGACATCGACCACCAGCTGCTGCCTGACAGCCTGACCCTGCCGCTGATGTGGATCGGGCTGGTGCTGAGCCTGTTCGTGCCGGCCGCAGGCGGGATACCCGTGCCGGTCGACCCGCGTGCCAGTCTGATCGGCGCCGCAGCGGGATACCTCAGCCTCTGGGGCGTCTATCACCTGTTCCGGGCGCTTACGGCGAAAGAGGGCATGGGCTACGGGGATTTCAAGCTGCTCGCAGCCCTCGGGGCCTGGCTCGGCTGGCAGATGCTGCTGCCGACCGTGCTGCTCGCCGCCGGCGTCGGAGCGATCGTCGGGATCGTGCTGATCGTCGCTCGTGGCCGCAGCAGCGCCGTTCCGATCGCCTTCGGTCCGTTCCTCGCCGCGGCCGGATGGCTGATGCTCATGTACGGGCACCAGCTGGTCGGCCTGTACTTTGGGCTGTATCCGGGCTGAGACGGGCCGGCGCACCCGCCGGCCGAAAACCGCGCTACAATCCGGCGCTTACGCATGAAAATCCTTCGCATTGGCCTCACCGGAGGCATCGCCAGCGGGAAGTCCACTGCGGCCGACCTGTTCGCCGCACGCGGCGTGCCCATCATCGACACCGACAAGATCGCCCGCGACGTAGTCGAGCCTGGCCAGCCGCCGCTCGAGCGGCTCGTCGAGCGGTTCGGGCCGGGCATCCTCACTCCCGACGGGCATCTCGACCGGCCGAAACTGCGCGAGATCGTCTTTTCCGATCCCAAGGCCCGCGCCGACCTCGAGGCGCTCACGCACCCGGCCATCGGCTCGGCGGTCGAGGCGCTCGCCGCGGCGGCTGGCGGTCCCTACCAGATCCTGGTCATCCCGCTACTCGTGGAGAAGGGCCTGGCCGGCCGGTTCGACCGGGTGCTGGTGGTCGACTGCCCCGAGGAGATGCAGCTCGAGCGGCTGCAGAAGCGCGATGGCTCCTCGAGCGAACAGGCGCGCGCGATGCTCAATGCGCAGGCCTCGCGCGCGGCGCGCCTGAAGGCTGCTCACGATGTCATCCACAACGAGTCGGACGTGGCGGCGCTGCGTGAGCAAGTTGCGACACTGCACCAGCGCTACCTGGATCTTGCCGCCAAGTCCTGAACAACATGCGCTGCGCGACGAGCAATGACGTTTACGTGACAGGTACTCGTCGCGCACAATAGCCCCCATGACCACCGATACCGCCGAACTTGCGGCTCCCGCCCATGCCTCCGCTGCGTCTACGCCCGTCGGCAGCGCACCGCTGATCCGGGAAAACGGCCGGATTCTGGTCTTCGAGCAGCCCCTGAACGAGCGCATGCGCACGTTCCTGCGGCTGGACTTCCTCTACAACCAGGCGCTCTACCATAACGAGACCGGCAGCCAGTGGGGCAGCCGAGCCGCCGTGGGGAGCCTGATCGACATCCTGGCGGTCGTTTCGCGCAGTGATTTGCGCTCGGATGCGCTGAAGGAAATCGAGCGCCAACTGCAACTGCTCGGGGAGTACCAGTCCCGTCCCGGGGTCGATACCCAGCGCCTGAAGACCTTCATCGGTAACCTCGGACGGCTGCGCGCGGACCTGATGAACGCCGGCGTGGCCTGCCAGCAGCCGCTGCGGGACTCGGAGTTCCTGAACGCCGTCAAGCACCGCAGCAGCATTCCCGGCGGCACCTGCGAGTTCGACCTGCCCGATTACCTGTACTGGCTCTCCGAGCCCGACGAGGCGCGCACGCAGGCCTTCAGCCAGTGGCTCGCGGTGCTGCGGCCGCTGTGCGACGCGGTGGCCGAGCTGTTGTGGCTCACGCGCCAGTTCGGCCGCACCCGCCAGGAGTGCGCCCGCGGCGGTACGTTCACCATCACCTTCGATCGGGACAATCCGCTGCAGATGCTGCGCATCATGCTGCCGGCCGAGACCGGGCTGTACCCGGAGGTGAGCGGCAGTCATCATCGCTGCAGCGTGCGATTCCTGACCTGGAAAGGCCTCTCCGAGCGCGCCGCGCAGACCAACGAGGACGTGCCGTTCCAGCTGAGCACCTGCGCCTGAGGCGGTCCCCCGTGCAGGTGAAATGCCCGACCTGCCAGCGCTCCATAGAGTGGGCGCAGACGCTCTACCGGCCGTTCTGCAGCGAGCGCTGCCGGCTGATCGACCTCGGGGGCTGGCTCAGCGAGCGCAACGCCATCCCGGGGGAGCCGGTGGCGAGCGGTACCGGCGGCGAGCCCGAGCGCGCCCCGCAGCCAACGCGCCCCTGATCAGGGAAACTTGATCTTCCCGCCGCCGGGGCCCGGGCCCGGACCACCGCCGAGCGCACCGGCGCCAACATCCGGCACCACGATGCGCGAGGCAGCCTCGCGGCGCATCTCGCGCGCCTCGTCGATTGCCTGCTCGATCGCCATGCGCACCCCCTCGGAGAAGTTTGCCAGCGCCTCGGTGAGCGTCGTGCCCGGCAGCTCGAACGACAGCGGCAGGATGCCCGCAGGCGTCAGCAGCTGGGTCTGTCCGGAGAACTGCACCGCGCGCGACGGATCGGGCGATCCGTCCCGGGTCACGGGCGTCAGCCGGCGGATGGTGCCAGCCCTGCGGTCGGTGAACAGTTCCTCGCGGTAGAGGTTGTCCGAGTCGAGCTGGACCTCGGGTACGTCATTCGGGGCGGCCATGGAGGCCCTCGCGTGCTGATGGTCGAAGCAGCCATTCTACCAGCGCCGCGACGAACGGACGGTCCGCCTCGAGCAGATCCTCGCCGGCGAGCGCGCCCGGCTCGACCCACTTCAGCGCCTGCCCTTCGAGGCCGCGCGGCTCGCCCCGGAAACGCTCGACGACCCAGAGGGACAGCTCGACGAGGCGGTCCTCGTAGGCATGTGTCAGGCGCATCATCGGCCAGCCGCCGAGCGGCTCGACTCCGAGCTCCTCGGCGAGCTCGCGCGCGAGCGCCTCAGCTTCGCTTTCGCCCGGAGCGAGCTTGCCGCCCGGGAATTCCCAACGTCCCGCGAGCGGTTTGCCGGCGGGACGTTCGGCAATCAGCACCCGGCGGTCGACGCCGATCAGCGCCGCGGCGACCACCCGCACGGTCTGCACGGGGCGGCGCTCAACCGACGTTCGAGAGCGTACCGTGGCAGTGCTTGTACTTCTTGCCCGAGCCGCACGGGCACGGCTCGTTGCGCCCGACCTTGCGTTCGCCGCGAACGAACGGGCTGTGCGCCTCGTCGGGCCCGCTCAGCATGCCGGGCGGCGGCGGCGCGCCCGACTCGCCATCGAAGAGCGCTTCGACCGGCTCGGCGAAAACCGGCGCCTCGGCGTGCTGCGCCTGCAAGGCACGCATCAGGCGGGCGCGACGCTCCTCCTCCTCGCGGTCGACTTCCTCCTGGGAGCGCACCTCGATCTGCATCAGGGTCGTGACGGTCTCGAATTTCACCCGGTCGAGCATGGCGCTGAACATCGCGAACGCCTCGCGCTTGTACTCGGTGCGGTAATCCTGCTGCGCGTAGCCGCGCAGATGAATGCCCTGGCGCAGGTAGTCCATCGCCGCGAGGTGGTCGCGCCAGTGCATGTCGAGGGTGCGCAGCATGACGTCCTTCTCGATATGGCGCATCAGCGAGACATCGAGCCGCGCGGCCTTGGCGCCGTACGCCTCGTCCACCACGCGCACCAGACGCTCGCGCAGCGCCGCCTCCTCCAAATCGGGCTCGGCGGCGAGCCAGCTCTTCGGATCCGCTGCGACGTTGAAATCACGCCCGAGCGCCTCGTTCAGCCCGTCGAGGTCCCAGTCGGAGGCCATGGCGTGCTTGGGCAGAAACTGATCGACCAGCGTGCCGACCGTCTCGGCCAGAATGCCGTGGATCGCCGCCGAGACATCCTCGGTAGCCATGATCTCGGTGCGCTGCTGATAGACGACCTTGCGCTGGTCGTTGGCCACGTCGTCGAACAGCAGCAGCTGCTTGCGGATGTCAAAGTTGTGCGCTTCGACCTTGCGCTGCGCCTTCTCGATCTGTTTGCTCAGCATGCCGCTTTCGATGACTTCGCCGTCCTTCATGCCGGCCATCTTCAGCAACCGCTGGGTGCGCGTCGGATCGCCGAAGATGCGCATCAGGTTGTCTTCCATCGACAGGTAGAAGCGGCTCGATCCCGGGTCGCCCTGACGGCCGGATCGGCCGCGCAGCTGGTTGTCGATGCGGCGGGACTCGTGCCGCTCGGTGCCGATGATGTGCAGGCCGCCGGCGGCGAGCGTCTGATCGTGCCGCACCTGCCACTCGGCGCGCACGCGCTCGCGGCCCGTCTGATCGATCGGGTCGAGGCTCGAGAGTTCCGACTCGAGGTTGCCGCCGAGCACGATGTCCGTGCCGCGGCCGGCCATGTTGGTGGCGATGGTCACCGCGCCGGGCCGCCCGGCCTGCGCGACGACGCTCGCCTCGCGCTCGTGCTGCTTCGCGTTCAGCACCTGGTGGGCGACGCTCTGCTTGTCGAGCAGCTCCGAGAGGTACTCGGAGGTCTCGATCGAGGTGGTGCCGACCAGCACCGGCTGCTTGCGCTCGACGCAGTCGCGGATGTCCTCGATGATCGCCTTGAACTTGTCGGCCTGCGTCAGATAGACGAAGTCGGCGGCGTCCTTGCGGACCATCGGCTTGTGGGTCGGAATGACCACCACCTCGAGTCCGTAGATCTGCAGGAACTCCGGCGCCTCGGTATCAGCCGTGCCGGTCATGCCGGAGAGCTTCTTGTACAGGCGGAAGTAGTTCTGGAAGGTGATCGCGGCGACCGTCTGGTTCTCCTCGCGCACCTGCACGGCCTCTTTGGCCTCGACCGCCTGGTGCAGGCCGTCCGACCAGCGCCGGCCCGGCATGGTGCGGCCGGTGAACTCATCGACGATGATGACCTCGCCGCCGCGCACGATGTACTCCACGTCGCGCTTGTAGAGCGCGTGGGCGCGCAACGCCGCGTTCAGGTGGTGCATCAGACGGATGTTGGTCGCGTCGTAGAGACTCTCGCCCTCCTGCAGCAGCCCGCTCTCGAGCATCAGTTGCTCGACGTGCTCGTGCCCTTCCTCGGTCAGGTGCACCTGCTTGCCCTTCTCGTCCACCGAGAAGTCCCCGGGACCTTCCTCGACCTCCTGGCGGGTCAGGCGCGGCACCAGCTTGTTGATGCGCAGATAGAGCTCCGTGCTCTCCTCGGCCGGCCCCGAGATGATCAGCGGGGTGCGCGCCTCGTCGATCAGGATCGAATCGACTTCATCGACGATGGCGTAGGCGAGCTGGCGCTGCACGCGCTCCTCGAGACTGAAGGCGAGGTTGTCGCGCAGGTAATCGAAGCCCAGCTCGTTGTTGGTGCCGTAGGTGATGTCGCACGCGTAGGCGGCACGCTTCTCCTCCGGGGTCTGGGAGTTCTTGATCACCCCGACGGTCAGGCCGAGGAACCGGTACACCGGCCCCATCCAATCCGCGTCGCGCTGCGCCAGGTACTCGTTGACGGTCACGACGTGCACGCCCTCGCTGGGCAGCGCGTTCAGGTAGGCCGGCAGGGTGGCCACCAGGGTCTTGCCCTCCCCGGTGCGCATCTCGGCGATCCGCCCCTCGTGCAGCGCGATGCCGCCGATCAGCTGCACGTCGAAATGGCGCATCTTGAGCGTGCGCGAGGCGGCCTCGCGCACCACGGCGAAGGCCTCGGGCAGCAGCGCGTTCAGCGCCGTCCCGTCACGCAGGCGGGCGCGGAATTCCTCGGTCTTGGCGCGCAGCTGCTCGTCGCTGAGGGCCTTCAGTGCCGGCTCGAATTCCTTCGCGGCACGTACGTAGCGCGTATAGCCGCGCAGGAGCCGCTCATTGCGGCTGCCGAAGATACGCTTGAGGGTATTGAGCAACTTGACGATCCTGATTCATGTGCGGAATGCGGCCGCACGCCCCCCGGGGGGAGGCGGCGCCGCAGAACCGGGTATTCTACGCATTTGGGCCTTCCGCTCCTAATGGGCGCCCCGGGCCTGAATTCAAGCGACGGGGAGCGCCCGCGGCAGGCGGGCGAGCGGGCGGCAGGGGCCGCTAGTGGCCCTGGATCACCTGGGCCAGCGTCACGTTGCGCTGGCCGATGAAGGCGGCCGGATTGATCTCGTGGCCGTTCTTGAGCACTTCGAAATGCACGTGCGGGCCGGTGGAGTAGCCGGTATCGCCCACCAGGGCAATCACGTCGCCGCGCTTGACGGTCTCGCCGACGTGCACCAGGACCTTCTCGGAATGGCCGTAGCGGGTCGAGTAGCCGTCACCGTGATCGATCTGGACCAGGTTCCCATAGCCGCCCATCGGGCCGGCCCAGGTCACGACGCCCGCGGCCACCGCCCGGATGGGCGTGCCCATGGGCGCGGCGAAATCGATGCCCTCGTGAAACTCCTCCGAGCCGGTGAACGGATCGATGCGCTCCCCGAAGGGCGAGGAGATGAACCCAACGCGCACGGGCCGCCCCTCAGGATGGATCTCCTGATGCAGCTTGCGCGAGAGAATCAGGTTCTCGAGCGCCGAGAGTTGCGAGCCGCGCAGATTGACCTCACCCTGCAGCTGCCCGAGCATCGTCGCGAGTCTGGGCATGCCGGGGCTGCCACTGGGCAGGTCGGTCTCCGGCCCGCCGAGCGGCGGGTCGTGATTGAAATCGAATGCGTTGCCGGTAAGCCCGGCCATCTTGGTGAGCCGCTCGCCGAGGGCATCGAGGCGGATCATGTGCGCCTGCAGGTCCCCGACCTGGATGGCCAGCGCCTCGGCGCGCGCCTGCATCTGCGCGCGCAGGTCGGCGATCTGCTCGCGCTGATCAGCGAGGACATCTGTCCAGTGGGAGGTCTGCATCAGCGCCAGATCGCCGCTGCTGCCGCGCCCGAGCGCCATGCCGAAGGCGAATACCCCCGCGAGCAGAGCGAGCACGACGGCCCCCATGCTCGCGAGCATCAGCGGGTGGCGCAGGTTCAGGTTGAGCACACGAGAGCGCCCGTCCCGGGCGAACACCACTACGCTGATACCCGGACTCCCCGTGCGCAGCGCGAGGCGCCGCAGGGGATTCAGCCGGCCCAGCCATGCGGCTGCGCGTCTCAGCCCCGGGCGGCCTGACCGCCCGCGTTCAGCTTTATCGCTCATTGCCCGCCCCCATCTCGTAACGTCACTTGTACAATCACCTGCCGGCCGGGCGTATCCAGTGACCCGGCGGGCGACTATGCCGAAATTCTCTCAGAGGCACAAGCAAGGCGCGGCCAACGCCATCACAAAACGAGGAGCGCCGCGTGCAATTGGCGAGCTGCTCACGCGTGGCGCGCCTGTTTTGTCGCAGATCCGCGACCAATCGGCGCGCCAGACCTTCTGGCAGAGTTGGTTTTCCGAACAGTTGCCCGAGGCACTCGGCGCGCACATCACCGGCGCGGTGGCGCGTGACGGCATCCTAACAGCATTCGCCGATTCGGCTGCGTGGGCGGCGCGCCTGCGTTACGCGCTGCGCGAACTGCAGCCGGCGATCGAGCGCGCCGACCCGGGCGTGCGTGAGATCAGGGTCCGGGTGTTGCCGCGCGCCTAACGGCGCGGCTCAGCCGCTGCCGAGGGCGGCGGCTTCGAGATAGGAAATCGGCGCCTCGTCGTAGGACTCGAAGGCAACCTCTTCCCAGGCCGAGCGGTCGGCGAGCAATGCGCGCAGCAACTTGTTGTTCAGTCCGTGACCGGACTTGTAGCCGCTGAATTCGCCGATCAGTCCGTGGCCGAGCAGGTACAGATCGCCGATTGCATCGAGGATCTTGTGCTTGACGAACTCGTCCTCGTAACGCAGTCCGTCCTCGTTCAGGACGCGGAAGTCATCGAGCACGATTGCATTGTCGAGATTGCCGCCGAGCGCGAGGTTGTGCGCGCGCAGCGTCTCGAGGTCGCGCAGGAAACCGAAGGTGCGCGCCCGGCTGACTTCCTTCAGAAACGACGTGGTGGAAAAATCCATCGAGGCGCGCTGCGCGCGCCGCTTGAACAGCGGGTGGTTGAACTCGATCTCGAAGTTGACCTTGAAGCCGTCGAACGGGCTGAACTCGGCCCACTTGTCGCCGTCGCTCACCTTCAGCCGCTTGGTGATGCGGATGAAGCGCTTCGGCTCGGAGAGTTCCTCGATGCCGGCGGATTGCAGCAGGAACACGAACGGCCCCGCGCTGCCGTCCATGATCGGCACCTCGGGCGCCGACAGTTCCACCACCGCATTGTCGATGCCGAGCCCGGCGAAGGCCGACAGCAGATGCTCGACGGTCGAGACGCGCGCCGCGCCCTTGCACAGCGTCGTGCCCAGCATCGTATCACCGACGTTCTCGGCATCGGCTCGCACCTCGGCGGGAACCGGCAGATCGGTGCGCCGGAAGACGATGCCTGAGTCGGCCGGTGCGGGGCGCAGTGTCATCAGCACTTTCTTGCCC
>JAJXWE010000032.1 GCA_021781775.1 Pseudomonadota bacterium
TGCCCGCGTGCGCGGACTCACCCGCTCCCGCACGGGTCCTTGCGGCCCTCGCGCGGGGTGATCAGCGGGAGGCGCCATCATAGCAGAGGGGGTGCCCGAGAAGCGCCGGGCATTGCCCGTGGCCGCACGGGGCGATCGGGACCCTGAGCGCTCCGCCGGGGGCCGGTGGCGCCCCGGGGTGCGCCGCTCACACCGGTGCCGCCGGCACTACCGCGACCAGCCCATCCATGACAAAGGGAAAGCCGCCGAACTGCCGCAACGGCTCGAAGGTGTATTCCTTCGGTCGGTACCGCGCGTGCAGCGGACAGTAGTAGTGATACAGGCCGGGCCGCGCGAGCCGAATGGTTCCAGTCCCCCCGTGTGCCGGCAGCGGCAGCGCGGCGAACGGTGCGGACTCGCCCCGCGCCAGCAGGGGCACGACCACGTGCGCGTCCATGTCGCTGTTGGTGAAACGCACCGGAGTCCCGGCGCGGCATACCAGCGCCCAGGGCTGGAACGTCATGCTGGTATCGGGGATGTTGACGTTTGCGCCGGTCAGCGGTACGCCGCCACCGTCTGGATCCGTAACCAGCACCGCCGCGTACGCCGGCAGCGGAAAATGCCGCGAGCCGGACCGTGCGGCCACCTGCTGGACCACCGGATCAAAGCGGGTGCTGAGCGCGTCGTAGAGCAGGTACAGCCCCGGCACCTCGAGGCGCAACGCGGCCGCTCGGCCGGCCCCGATATACCGCGCGATCCGCTGCGGCGCCGAAGGAGCGCTGAGCAGCTGCAGCGGCTGCGCTGCGACGGAATCGATCCACAGCGTCTGCCCGCGACGCAGCACGGCAGTCATGGGCTGGAAGCCCGTACCGTGAAACCGCACTCGCACCGCGCGCGCAAGTCCCGAGCGCGCGGCCGCGGCCGGAGTCTCCACCGCCAGCGCGGCACCGAGAAGCGCGGCACCCGCCAGGAACGTCCGGCGGCTCATTGACGTATCGGTCATTGCGTCCTCCAAGCGCCACCTCGACGAGCGACATGCTGCGGTACGCGCATCGGCAAGATTAATCTTGGGAGCGTACTCCCGGGTCAATAGGCACTGGCCGCAGGCCACCCCGCATTCCCCGGCGGGCTGGAGCCGCATTCGCAGCGGCGCACGGAAGAACCCTTGACTCTGGACCTTGCTCCAGACGATAGACTGCCGCCTCACGACACCGCGGAGGGTCCCCGTATGGAAACGCTCGGCATCGGCGCGCTCGCCAAGCGAGCCGGGGTGCGCATCGACACGGTCCGCTACTACGAGCGTAGCGGCCTGCTGGCGCCGAAGGCGCGCCTGCAATCGGGTTACCGCCGTTACAGCGAGGCGGAGCTGGCGCGGCTGCGCTTCATCCGCCGTGCCCAGGCACTCGGGTTCTCGCTGAAGGAGATCCGCGAGTTGCTCACGCTGTCCACAGGGCGCGACGTGGCACGAGTCAAGCGCGCCGCGCAGACGAAGCTCGCCGACGTCGAGCAGCGCATCGCGGCGCTCGAGCGTATGCGTACTGGGCTCGCCTCGCTGATCGCCGCCTGTCCCGGCCACGGCGAGCCGAGCGACTGCCCCATCCTTCGTGCGCTCGGCGCAGAGGGCCTCGACATCCTTGACCCGCCGGCGGGACCGGCGTCCCGGTCGGCTCGCCTCTGAGCCGCACGGGCCGTCCCCTCAGGGAGCCCCTTGCGCGGCACGCACCAGAAACACGATGCCGAGACCGAGGAACAGCAGGCTGGCCACGATGCGGATGGCCCTGAGCGGCAGACGCGCGGCGAGCGCGTGACCGATGAACACCGCCGGGGCACAGGCGAGCACCATCCCCGCGGTACTACCTGCGACCACGGTCGCGAAATTGCGATAGGCGGCGGCGAGCACCGCAGTAGCAATCTGCGTCTTGTCACCGAACTCGGCGAAGAAAAACGTGACGAGCGTGCTCCAGAAGATTCCGCCGCGCCGCACCCCGTCGGCCGGCTCATCGGCCCGCTCGGGCTTGAGCTCCCAGATGGCCATGACGATCAGGCTGATGCCCACGAGCAGGTTGACCACGCGGCCGCTGAGCACGTGACCGAGCCGCTCCCCGACCAGCGCAGCAAGCGCCGCGCTGGCAATCGTGCCGCACAGCATCCCGGAGAGGATCGGCCACGGGCGGCGATAGCGCGCGGCCAGCATCAGCAGCAGCAGCTGTGTGCGATCGCCCATCTCGGCGATCGCCACGGTCGAGAGGCTGGCGAGAAACGCCTCCATCTAGACGGTCGCGGCAGGCCCGCGCGGCAGGCCCGCGGCCCATGCCGCACGCGCGCGCATCAGGCGACGATCAGCGTCACGTCAATGTTGCCGCGGGTCGCGTTCGAATACGGACACACCTTGTGCGCCTCGCTCACCAGACGCTCGGCCACCTCGCGCGCCACGCCAGGCAACGACACCCGCAGCTGCACGTTGATTCCAAACCCGGCCGCGATGGGGCCGATGCCGACCGAGGACTCGATCGACGTGGCAGCCGGAACGGCGACCTTGTCGCGACCGCCGACAAACTTGATCGCGCCGATGAAGCAGGCGGCGTAGCCGGCCGCGAACAGCTGCTCCGGGTTGGTCCCCTCCCCGCCGGCGCCGCCCAGTTCCTTCGGCACCGACAGCTTCACGGCGAGCCGGCCGTCGTCGGTGGCAGCGCTGCCGTCACGTCCACCAGTAGCCTTGGCGTGAGCGACGTAGAGCGGGGTGATCGCGGTCATACAGGCCTCCGGTCCGCCAATGCGGACATAACCTCGCCGGCGGCGAGTCCGTCGCAACCGATTATATTGTAGACTCACGCTCGCGCGCCAACGACAGAGGGCGCGGAACACGGGGCGGAACGCGAGCAATGCAGACCGGACCGAGTGCCGATGAACGGACCAGCAACATGAGCACGCGACACCCGTGGGTGCGCCGCGAGCACGCACCGGGCGGTGGCAGGCACGTATGACGCTGCGTGGCATGTTGCGCAAGGTGGGCCGGCGATGGCTCATCGCCATCGCGACGCTGCTGCTGCTGTTCCTGGGCTATCTGTGGGCCGGCTATGTGCTCGCGCCGCGCCTGATCCGCACCTATGCGACCCGCTGGGCGCAGTCGCATCCGGGCGTGACGCTCGCGCTCGGGAAAATCGCGGTCGACCCATTGCATTTCACCGTGTCGGTCCGCGACATCGATCTGCGCGCGGCCGGTCAACCGCTCATCGGCATGAACCGCCTGTTCGTCGGACTCGCGCCGCTGTCACTCCTCGCCGGTGTCTATCACGTCACGACCCTGGACCTGGAAACACCGCGGGTACACGTGGCGATCGACGCCGACGGAACGGTCAATCTCGCCGCGCTCGCGACGCCGGTCAGCGCCAAGCCCGCCCACCCCACCGCGAGCGGCCCGCCGCCACAGATCCGCATCGATGATCTGCGCATCGACAGCGGCCAGGTGACCTTCAGCGACCGCAGGCGCTCGCCCGTGGCGCGCGAGACGCTCGCCCCCATTACGCTGCGGCTGGTGCATTTCAAATCGTGGGGACGCACCGGCGGCCAGTTCGCGCTCAAGGCCAACACCACTGACGGGGCACAGGTGGCCTGGTGGGGCCAGGTGTCGATGACCCCGCTCGCCTCCTCCGGCACGGTGTCCCTCGCTGCGGCACCGCTGCGCGACCTGGCGCATTTTCTGCCCGCGCACCTGCCGCTCGTCCCACGCGCCGGCCAGCTCGGCGTCAGCGCCCAGTACAGCTTCGGCGCAGGCCCCCTCGGGCTCGGCCTGAGCGTCTCGAACCTCGATCTGGTGCTGCACGCCCTCGCGCTCGAGGGCGGCGCACAGCTGCACGGCACCGTGCGCATCGCGAGCGTCCGCGCCACGGGCGGCACACTCAGCGTGCAGCCCGGCAGCACCCCCGCGGCCTCTCTAGCCCGGCTCGCCGTCACGGACGTGCGGCTGCTCGGCAGCGCGGCGGCGAGCGGCCAGAACCTGAGCCTGCAGCATCTGGTCTTGAGTGACACCCAGCTCGATCTGGCGCAGCACCGGATCGCCCTTGGTTCGCTCGCCCTGCGCGGCCTGCAGCTGCCGATGGACCGCGAGCCGGACGGACGGCTGGCTCTGCTGCGCTGGCTGCCGGACGGCAAGCCGGCGAGTCCAGTGACACCGGCAGTGCCGCCGGTGGTGCCAGGCGCGCCCGGCACCACCGCGGCGCATTGGCAGGTGCAGCTCGCCCGGTTCGAGCTGCGCGACGCGACGGTTCCGGTGCACGACCGCGCGGCGCGGCCGGCGGCGCAGTTCACCGTCCGGCTGTACTCGCTCACGGCTCGCGCGCTGAGCACCGACCTCGAGCGGTCCGTACCGTTCACCCTGCGTGCCGGCCTCGCGCCCCGGGCATACCTGCTGGTGAACGGTCGCGTCACACCGGCGCGCAAGAGCGCGGCGGTGTGGGTGTCGCTGGCGCGCCTGCCGCTGCAGCCCTTCGTGCCCTATACGCCGCTGGCGCCGACCACCGAGGTTCACTCCGGCACCTTCGGAGCGCGTCTGTTCGCCGATCTGGAGAATGGCCGGCTTGCGCGCCTCGACGGGCAGCTCGACCTGCGCGATCTGAGCCTGCTCGATCGAGCCAACGGCACCGGACTGTTCGGCTGGCAGCGCCTGAGCGTTCATGGCATCGCCTATCGTCCGTCGCACCTGACGATCGCCGATGCGCAACTCGTCGCACCGGCGGGTGTGATCGTCATCCTGCCGAACCGCACGTTGAATCTGGCCGCCCTCGCCTCGCCCCGCGCTGCTGTCGCCCCGGCCGGCAAGCCGGCGCCTACGGCGCGCGCGCCGGTCGCCGCGCCGAGCGCGGCGCCGGCGTTCGCGGCGCTGCTGAAGCGCCTGCAGATCGTCAATGGCTCGATCACCTTTGCCGACGAGTCGATCGAACCGCACTTCCGCGCGCCCATCGACGATCTGCACGGCACCATCGAGAACGTCTCGACTGACAAGACGGCGATCGCGCGCATCGCGCTCGCCGGCCAGGTGATCGACCAGTACTCCCCCGTGACGATCAGCGGCTCGTTCAACCCCTACGGACTCGGCAGCCAGACCGACATCCGCGCGGCATTCGACAACATTCAACTACCGATCTTCAATCCGTACTCGGACCGCTACGCCGGCTACGCGATCGCCAAGGGCATCCTGAGCGCGCACTTCCGCTATCGCATCGAGAATCGCAAGCTCAACGCCGACCATCTGGTGGTCGTGGATCATCTCGAGTGGGGCGGAGCGAGCGCGAGCAAGCAACGCGTCGGCTGGCCGATCCGGCTCGCCACGGCGCTGCTGAAGGACCGCAACGGGGTGATCCGCATTCACCTGCCGGTCACCGGTTCGCTCGACAACCCCGACTTCCACATTGCCTCGATCGTCTGGACGATGCTGTGGCATCTGCTCGAGAAGGCCGCGCTCGCACCCTTCAACCTGATCGGCAGGCTGTTCGCCGGCGCCGCGCAAGCCCAGTACATCGAGTTCCAGCCGGGCTCGGCGGCGCTCTCGCCCGCCGCCGCAACCAGTCTCGCGGCGCTCGCCAAGGGGCTGGCGAGCCGTCCGGCGCTGCAGGTGGACATCCCGGCCGGGCCGGCCGGACCCCAGGATGCCGTCGCCATCGAGAACGTGCGTATCGACGCGCTGGCCCTGGCTCACCTGCGTCGCCCCCCGCCGGGCGGCTTCGGCGCGCTGAACGTCGCGCAGCAGCTGCGCGAGCTGACGGCCGTGTACCGCGCTCGAATCGGGAAGCGCCCGCACTTTCCGCCGGATCTGCCGCTCGAGCCGACTGCGGCCGCCGGCCCGGCCCACCCGGGCACGCCGCCGCCGGACAAACGCCTCGCGCGCGAGCGCACTGAGGTGCACTGGCTACGCGAGCAGTTGCGCCCGAGCGTGCGCCCCGACCAAGGGACGCTCGCCGCGCTCGGCCTCGCCCGGGCCCAGGCCGTACAAGATGCGATGCTCGCGCACGGCGCGCTGGGCCCGAAGCGCGTGTTCCTCACCACCGGGGAAGCCGGTGAACCCCGGAACGGGCACATCCGGCTGAAGCTGCGCATGAAGTGAGCTGCCGGGCGGCACGCCGCCCGGCAGCTCTCAGTGCCGCGGGGGTCGTGCGCGGTCGATCGCCGCGACCAGGTGATAGAACGCCTCGATCAGCGGCACCGCCACGTCGGCGGCCCGGGCCCGGCGCACCGCATCGCCAAAGGTCTCCTCGACCTCGAGCGCGCGGCCGGCCTCGAGATCCTGCAGCGCCGACATGCGGTGGCCGGGTGCGCTGGCGGCGAACTGCGCGCCGGCCGCGCGCACCGAGTCGACCGCCTGCGACTCCGATCCGCCGAGGATGGCCTGCAACGGCAGGATAGCCCCCTCGTCGGTCAACTCCATACCGGCCGCTCGCGCCAGCAGCGCCGCTTCGCGCGCCATGCGCACCAGCACGCGCGCGCTGCCCGGATCGCTCAGATACCGCCAGGTGGCCAGACGGGTCGTTACCGCCAGGCTCATCAGGGGCAGCCAGGCCACGAATTTGCTCCACTCCCAGGAGAGGATGCGGGGCACGGCCGCCGAACGCACTCCGGCGGCCTCAAGGGTCGCCGCCAAGGCGCGCGCCCGCTCGCTTTGGCGACCGTCGAGCTCGCCGAGCAGCAGATTGACGTTGCGCGTGAAGAGCGCCTCGCCCGAGGCGAGCAGCTCGCCGCTGGTGTTGGCCAGCGCGCCCAGGGCGCGAGCGGCGCCGAAGGCCTCCGTCAGCAGCTCGTTTTTCAACAAACCGTTCTGCACGGAAAACGCCACGCCCACTTGGACGTGCCGCAACCGCTCCAGAGCAGCATCGGTTCCGGGCGTCTTGGTCGCGACGATCAGGCAATCGGCCGCCTCGAGGCATGCCGGATCCGTCAGCACCGTGACCGGCACCGCGATGTCGGACAGACCCGTGACACGCGCGCCGTCGCGCTCGAGGACGCGGGCCCTCTCGCCGCGCGCCAGCACGATCACCGTGTGCCCGGCGCGCCTCAGGTGCGCCGCCAGAATCGTGCCGAGAGCGCCGGGTCCGAGAATCGCGAATTCCGCCCGAGTCATCCCGCCACGCTCCCCGCGCCGTGCGCGCCCCGTCTGCCTCGTCCGTCCGTCAAGTGCCTCACGCCGGCTTGCCGAGCGCGGCGTGCACCGCCGCCAGCGCGTGCAGCCGTGCGGTATCGAATACCGCGATCCCCGGTGCATCCTCTCTGAGCAGCAGCCCCAGCTCTGTGCAGCCGAGAATGACCCCCTCGGCGCCCTCGCCGCGCAGCGACTGGATGATCGCACCGAGGGCCTCACGCGCTGCCGAGGTGACGCGGCCGTGACAGAGTTCCTCGTAGATCATGTGGTGGATCACCTTGCGCTCGGCTTCCTGCGGCAGCATGACCCGCAGCCCCCTGTCCTCCAGCCGGGCGCGATAGAAATCCTGCTCCATGGTGTAGCGGGTGCCGAGCAGCGCAACGCGCGACAGCCCCCGGCGGCGGATTTCCGCTGCGGTCGGATCGGCGATATGGATGAACTCGGCCGCTCCGGCGGCGGCGGTGATTGCCGGGGCGACCTTGTGCATCGTGTTGGTGCACAGCACGATGATCCGCGCCCCGGCCTGCACGAGCGAACGGGTGCAGGCGCCGAGCAGCGCCGCGGCGTCGTCCCAGCGATCTTCCCGCTGGCAAGCCTCGATGTCGGCGAAGTCGACCGTGTGCAGGATGGAGCGTGCGTTGTGCTGCCCGCCGAGCAGGCGGTGCGCCTCCTCGTTGATGACCTGGTAGTACGTCACCGTCGACTCCCAGCTCATCCCGCCGATCAGACCGATGATGTCCATCGTTTCATCTCGTGCGCATCGGTCGCGATGGTAGCGCATCAGCGATCGGCGCGAGCAGCGGACCTCGCGCGGTCCGCGGGAGCGACGTCGCGACCGGTAACATGCGGGAATTGCCTCGCGTCACGGAACTGCGTGTCGAGAACTGGTTGACGGAATGACGCGTCACGCGGGTCGCAGGCGGACAGCGCCGCGGGCATGAATCGCCCGCCACGCACGGTTCAGCGCGCGTCGCGCCCGGCGGCCGCACCAGGTGATCCGGTATGCGCGGCTTAAAACCCGATTCCCGAGGCAGCCAGCCGGTCCATGAGGATTGGCGGAGGGGGTGGCCGCCACAAATGACGTAATTCACTGCGTTTC
This sequence comes from Pseudomonadota bacterium, assembly GCA_021781775.1. Lineage (GTDB taxonomy): Bacteria > Pseudomonadota > Gammaproteobacteria > Steroidobacterales > Steroidobacteraceae > 13-2-20CM-66-19. The sequence continues at coordinate 8,208 of JAJXWE010000032.1, forward strand.
GCACGGCTGGTGCGCACTGCGTGCGTAATCTCCCGCGGCCGTGACAGGCTGTCCAGTCAACGCGTCATACGAATCGATTCTGCCCCGGGCCCACTCGATTTTCCCCGCGTCGCGCTATTTGCCCATTTGCCCATGCGCTCGGTGGCGCTCCTGGCGGCCACCGCCCCGATCCAGGTGTTAAGATGTCAAGTTTTTTTGACATTCCTGCGGGCCTGGCGCATCATCATCCGAACCGTCAGAACACACCGGTCCGTCGGCGGCCCGGGATTTTAGGATTCCATGATTCTGCGAGTCGAGACCCAAGCGCTATGCATGCTGAAGGAGCTCGGCATGCGGCTACGTGCCGAGCGACGGCGGCGTGGCTTGAAGCAGGCCGAACTGGCCCACGCGGCCTCGGTATCGCGCCCGACGGTCATTGCCGCCGAAGCGGGCCGCGGAGTGTCTTCGCAAAGCCTGGCCGCAATGATGAGCGTGCTGGCGCTCGACTTTGCGCACCTGAGCGCTCCGGCGCGTCCACCCCTCAAGGATTTGATGAGAACCGAGCGTGAACGGCAGACCCGACGGCGTGTCCAGCTAGAACCTGCATCCCCGTCGATTGCGCGGGATGACGTGGAACCACACGGCAAGCGCATCACGAGCAGAGAGGTGGCACAGACGGTCGAGCAGCAGCCTCACCGGCGCCCCTTACTCAGGGAGCTCATGACAGCGGAGCGTTTACGCCGTGATCACCTCGCCATGAAAGTTCGGCGTGAGCGAGCTTGACGTTTACGTTTCGGACGAGCACGTCGGCGTGCTTCGCGAGGATGTTGCGACTGGCTTGATCGATTTCGAATATCGGCCGGCAACTCCGCCACAGCTCGCGGTATCGCTGGTGATGCCGCCCGGGGAACCGCCCGAGGAGTATCGTGGCTACAACGGGCTACCGCCCCCGTTCGAGGTCTCACTTCCTGAGGGAATGCTCCTCGAGGCGATCCGCAACCGCTTCGGAAAACACATCGATGTCGACAGCGATTTCTCGCTACTACGGCTGATTGGCAGGCATACCCTCGGCCGCGTAACCTTCGGCGGTCCGCTCGAACGGGACAAGGGACT
>JAJXWE010000033.1 GCA_021781775.1 Pseudomonadota bacterium
CCGCATCCGGTATCACCCGGTTCAGCTGACCAATGTGAGGTGTCCACATGGCGGGTCCAGCGAAGCTCAGGCGCGATGCGGGCGTCATCGGCCTTCTCTACGCCAGCCTTGGCAGCATCATCGGATCGGGCTGGCTGTTCGGCGCGCTGCACGCGGCCGTGGAAGCCGGACCCCGCAGCGTCCTGTCGTGGATCATCGGCGCGGTGGCCATCCTCTTTCTTGCATTCGTCTTCGCCGAACTCTCGACGATGTTTCCGAATTCGGGCGCCATGGTGCACATGACCCATGTGAGCCACGGCGACCTGGTCGGGAAGATTTGGAGTTGGATTCTGTTTCTTGCCTTCGTATCCGTGCCGCCGGTGGAGGTGACGGCCGTACTGACATACACCAGCAACTATGTCCCGGGGCTCATTCACGCGGGCACCGGTCTGATGACCGATCTGGGCATGGGGCTTGCCGCGCTGCTGCTTGCAGCGGTGGTGGCGTTGAATTTCCTGGCCGTTCGCTGGGTCATCGCCATCAACAGCGCGGCGACCTGGTGGAAACTGGTCATTCCGATCGCGACCATAGCGATTCTCATGGCGTACTCGTTCCATCCCCAGAACATGACGACCCTCGTCAGCAGTACGCCGGTTAGCGGCATCTTCACCGCGGTGGCCACCTCCGGCATCGTCTTCAGCTTCCTCGGTTTTCAGCAGGCCATCGCACTGGCAGGTGAGACGCGCAATCCCAGCCGCTACGTGCCCATAGCATTGATCAGCTCGGTCCTCATCGGCATGCTGATCTACGTCGGTCTGCAGATCTCGTTCATTACTGCGCTCAGCCCCGCGGACATCACGGGCGGCTGGGGCCACCTGCACTTCACGGGCATGTTCGGGCCGCTCGCCGCGATTTCCGTGGCGGTCGGTGCAATCTGGTGGGCGGTGCTGCTGTACGCCGATGCGTTCATCTCCCCGCTCGGCACGGCATTCATCTATATCACGGCCAGTCCGCGCATCATCATGGCGGCCGGAGAAATGGGCAATGCGCCTGTGCATGTGACGCGCCTGAGCCGCCAGGGCGTGCCCTGGGTCGGTCTGGTCGTGACCTACATCGTGGGCGTGGTGTTCTTCTTCCCGTTCCCATCCTGGCAGAAACTCGTCTCCGCCGTTTCGCTGATCACCGTGCTGTCCTACAGCATCGGTCCGGTGATCCTGTTGCGGCTGCGCACCGCGCTGCCCGACACGCCGCGCCCGTTCCGCATGCGCGCCGCCGGTATCCTTGCGCCCGTTGCCTTCATCGCGTCCAACTGGATCATCTACTGGACGGGATACGCGGTGGCCCGATGGATGTTCAGCGCCGTCTTCGCGTACATCGTCGTCTATCTGTTGTGGTACTTCCTGGTCCGGCGAGGATCGGTACACGAGCTCGGCTGGCAGCAGGCGTGGTGGACCGTGCCGTATCTCGGTGGCATGTGGCTGGTCAGCTACCTGGGTCCAAAAGGGGCGATGGGTGGAACGGGAGCGCTCGGCTTTTTCACCGGCATGTGGATCATTGCTGTGTTCAGTCTCGTCATGCTCTGGTTCGCCCTGCAGGCCGGACAGAGTTCAGAGGCGGCGCAGCGATGTGCGGATCTCGTCAAGACGCTGGGTTCGAGCGGGATTGATTCGCGCACGCGCGAGGAAGAGCTCGAAATCGCTCCCTGATCGCGCGACGATTCCGCCATCCGCGGAAACTTCCGCGTGACGATCGCGCTCATCAGCACGCCGGTGAGCGTGAGTACGGCGAGAGCCTCTCCGAGGCCGAGGACACTTGGGCCTCGGGCGGGCCGGGCGCGCCGCTCTTGTTTCCCCCGGGAGGATTCTCATGAGCTCACCGATCACTGCCGCTGCCGCCGGACAGTTCATGCTCGGGGGAAGCATGAGCATCAACCGCCTGGGATTCGGCGCCATGCGCCTTACCGGACCAGGCGTCTGGGGCGAGCCGCCGGACGTCTCGGTCGCAGTGCGGTTGTTGCGCCGCGCAGTACATCTCGGAGTGAATCTCATCGACACGGCCGACGCCTACGGGCCCGAGGTCAGCGAGCGGCTGCTGGCTCGGGCTCTGTATCCCTATCCGGCGGATCTGGTGATCGCCACCAAGGGTGGATTGGTGCGCCCTGCCCCCGGAGCGTGGAACCATGACGGCCGCCCGGCGCACCTGCGGGCGGCCTGCGAGGCGAGCCTGCAGCGCCTGAGGCTCGCATGTATCGATCTGTATCAACTGCACGCACCCGATCCGGCCGTGCCCATCGAGGAGTCCATCGGTGAGCTCGTGCGGTTGCGCGAGGAAGGCAAGATCCGGCACATCGGCGTCTCGAACGTGACGCTTGAAGAGCTGCGGCGCTGCGAGCGGCTGACGCCGATTGCGTCGGTGCAGAACCGCTTCAACGTAGCAGACCGGAATGCGGAGCCGATTCTCGCGTACTGCGTGGCGCGCAGCATCGCGTTTCTGCCCTGGGCGCCGCTCAGCTCGGGTCGAGCGGGCGCTCTGGCGCGGATTGCGCAACGGCGGGGTCTCGCCAAGGCACAAGCCGCGATCGCCTGGCTGCTGCAGCACGCGCCGGTCGTGCTGCCGATACCCGGTACATCCTCCCTGACTCATTTGGAGGAGAACATCGCCGCGGCGTCAGTTGTCCTCGATGCCGAAGAGTTGCGAATGATCGGGTGATCATCGCTAATCGCCGTCGGCTCCCAAGGCCTTGAACAGGAAGGCGGAAACTGCCGCGGAAGGTCGCTGTAGCGCCGTCAATTTATCTCTGGCCGCCGCATAGGTAGATGCGCGGATGAGTCCCGAGGGCGGCATTAGATATCATGCTATTGTGTTTGCTTCGGGTGAGGCTTCGCGTCGTCCCCGTGCGATTTCTTGCGCCGCAGCCGGCCGGAGCCAGTCGATCCCGTTACACTGGGAGAATGGCATGTCACACATTCGTCTTCGACGGGCCGCGCGCGGAGCCGTCGCCGCGTTCTGTTTGCTTTGGGCGGTCAGCTTTACCGCAAGTGCACAAGTCAGCATTGGTGTCGGCGTTGCATTGCCGGGGGTGCGTATCGGAATCAACATTCCAGCTTACCCACAGCTTGCTCCAATTCCAGGCTATCCCGTCTATTACGCGCCCGACGCGGATGCCAATCTGTTCTTCTACAATGGGATGTATTGGGCATTCGCAGACAATGCCTGGTATTCGAGCTCCTGGTACAACGGACCCTGGTACATGGTTCCTCCCGAAGAGGTTCCCGTCTTCATTCTGCGCGTTCCGGTGCGCTTCTATCGGCGTCCCCCGATGTTCTTCCGTGGCTGGAATCGCTATGCGGCACCGCGCTGGGGTGAACACTGGGGGCCGCGCTGGGAGCGCCGCCGCCCGGGATGGGATCGTTGGAATCACCGTGACGTCCCCCCGCGGGCACCGCTGCCGCAGTATCAGCGCCAGTATCCGCCGGCCCGCTACCCTGGGCCCCAGGAGCAGCGGAACCTGCAGAACCGCTACTACCATTACCGCCAGGAGGGGCGCCCGGGGTGGCAGCAGCAGCACCAGCGCAACATGCCGCCGCACGGAAACATGCCACCGCAGCGCAACATGCCACCGCAGCGCAACATGCCACCGCAGCGTAATGAGCACAATATGCAGCAGCGAGGCGAGCGTGATCGTCATCGCGGCGAGCATCCGCCGCGATGACCTTGCAGGGATGACCGGGCGATCGGGATCGTGACCGGCCCGGTCGAGGCCGTGGAGACGCGAACAACACCGCCCCGACAGTTCGTGTTGCTTGGGGCGGTGTTGTCTGGCTTGGTCGTCGCCGCTGCGGCCGAGACATTCGGCGCATCCGCCGTCTCCCGAAGCGTGCTGGTCGCGCTGACGGTCGGGGTCATTGCGGTTACCGGCTTTGGAACCGCGCGAGATCTTTTCAAGGGCGAGATTGGCGTCGACATCATCGCGCTGTTGGCCATGATCGGCGCGCTTCTGCTCGGTCAGTATCTGGCGGGCGCCATTATTGCCGTGATGCTCGCCGGCGGCATGGCGCTCGAGGCGTACGCGATTACTCGCGCCCGCCGTGAGCTGACCACGCTGGTCAGCCGGGCGCCCCGGATCGCGCACCGCGGTAGCGCCGAGCAGTACGCGGACGTCGCGGTGCAAGATGTACGCATCGGCGACGTGCTGATGGTCAAGCCGGGCGAGGTAGTGCCGGTTGACGGGATCGTCGGCGCCGAAGGGGCAGTGCTCGATGAGTCCTCGCTCACGGGCGAATCGCGTCCCGTACGGCTCGAGGCGGGTGCACCGCTGCGCAGCGGCGGCACGAACGTGGGCGGCCCCTTCGAGCTCCGGGTCACTGCGATGGCGGAAGACAGCACCTATGCGGGCATCGTCCGGCTGGTACGCGCCGCGGAAGCTTCCCGGGCGCCCTTTGCGAGACTGGCGGATCGGTACGCCGTGGTATTCCTCGTTGCCACTCTCATCCTCGCCGCGGTGGCGTGGTGGGCCGGCGGGAGCGCCGAGCGTGCCCTTGCGGTTCTGGTCGTCGCGACGCCGTGTCCGCTGATTCTTGCCGTGCCCGCCGCGATCATGGCGGGAGTCTCGCGCGCTGCGCGCAGCGGCATCATCATGAAGGGCGGCGCCCCGCTCGAGACTCTGGCGCGGGCCGAGGTGGTGCTGCTCGACAAGACGGGGACCGTCACTGCGGCGCGCCCGTTCGTTGCAGCCATCGAGACGGTCGGCGCGATCAGCGTCGAGGTGCTGCTGCGTCATGCCGCGGCGCTCGAGCAGCTCTCGGTTCACCCGTTCGCACCCGCGATTCTGGCGGAGGCACGGGTACGCCGTCTCCAGCTGGCATTTCCTGCGGATGTCCACGAGCAGATGGGTTCGGGCATCAGCGGCAGCCTCGATGGGCGCCGCGTCGCGGTGGGACAGCACGATTTCGTGGTGCCGGACACCGCGCGCACTGCGACTGTCCGTTCCATTGAGATGCGAGCTGCAGCGGATGGCTCCTCATGTGTCTTCGTCGCGATCGACGGCGCTCTGGCCGGCGTGCTGCTGCTGCAGGATCACATCCGGCCAGAGGCGCCGCGCGTGCTGCGTACGCTGCGCAGCAGTGGCATTCGGCGCATCCATCTGGTTACCGGCGATCATCCCGATGTGGCCGAGTTGGTGGCCGACGCGCTCGGCATCGATCGGGTATTCGCCGAGCGAACGCCGGAGGACAAGGTCGATGTCGTACGTGCGGCACGACGGGAAGGCATCACGGCCATGGTGGGGGACGGCATCAATGACGCACCGGCCATGGCGCTCGCTGATGTGGGCATTGCCATGGGTGCCCGCGGCACCACGGCTGCTTCGGAGGCAGCGGACGTCGTGCTCACCTCGGACCGGTTCGAGGGCGTGGCCGCAGCGGTGCGGATCGCTCAGCGGACGCGTCGGATTGCGCTGCAGAGCGTCTGGGTCGGCATGGGCCTGTCAGTCATTGCGATGGGCTTCGCCGCCGCGGGGTTCATCGTGCCAATCGCCGGTGCGCTGCTGCAGGAAGGGATTGATGTGCTCGTCATTCTGAACGCGCTGCGCGCATTGTCCGACCGGGGAATCAGAGGCGCGAATAGTGCGAATGCAAAGCGTCTCGCGCAGGCGCTGGATACGACGCATCGGTCGCTCCGCCCGCGCGTCAGCGAACTCGCGGAGCTCGCGGTGCGCCTCGACACGTTGCCGCCGGAGGAGGCCCGCGCGCAACTGCAGGAGACGGCGCGCATGCTTGAGGAGGAACTGCTGCCGCACGAAGACGACGAACAGCAAACCGTCTATCCCATCCTGGAGACCCTGCTCGCCGGTGAGAACCCGACCGGGCCGCTGATCCACACGCACGGCGAGATCCGCCGCCTGAGCCGCCTGTTCGCGCGCCGGGTGGCACAGTTGCCACCCTCCGGCCCGTCCCCGCAGGACCTGCACGACATCCACCGGCTGCTGTACGGCTTGCACGCGATTCTGACCCTGCATTTCGCGCAGGAAGACGAGCTCTACAGCCTGCTGGCGGTCTGAGTTCATCCGGCGGTCCCCATGGGGGTCGACTCGCGGTTTCTCAGGGCTGCCCGCCGAGTGCCATGGAGAATGTAAGCAAGCCGCCGCCGGGCAGGGGTGCGAATGCAATTTGCGGGCTCGAGCTGTGCAGGCCCATGAAGGCGTGGGTGAAGAAATCGGCGCAGAAGTTGCCCAGCGCCATGCCGAAGAGCGTGTCCGAAGGATAGTGCCAGCCACCTTCGATGCGCGCCCAGGCCGTGGCGAACGTCAGGCCGTGCAACCCGACATCGAGGGCGGTGCGCATCCGGCCGTTCATCGGGGTCTCGCGCAGGTTCAACATTGCGAGCCGCGTGTATACCGCGGAGGCGGTGGTGTGATTCGAGGGGAAGCTGTGATCGTTGGCACGGTTCGGCCGTTCGCGGCGCACCATGCGACTGATCAGGGTATTCGACTCGATCGCGGTCGTGGCGGCGACCAGATTGACGAGGTATCCCTTGGCCTTATCCTCGAGCCAGGTTTTGCCGAACGGTCCGCTGGGGGCGAGCAGCAGCGCGGCGATGTCGACGCCCACGGATGCGCTGCGGAGGCGGTAGCTCCAGCGTGTGGCGTTCGCCTCCGAGCCGAAAATCGGATTGTGCGTCCGCGCCCAGCGCGAGATGCGATGGTCGAAGTGATTGATCTGCAGCGTTGCTGCGCCGGCCAGTGGACCCCAGACCCACGGGTCGCTGGCCGCGGACACTGCCGCCCGGCGCACGCGGGCCCAGCCGGGCCTCGCCGTGACGTTCTGGCCCCATCGGGGCGCACCCGGCAGGGCGGCGCAACCGGTGAGCGCGAGCATCACCGGTGTGACTGCTGCCCGTGACGGGCGCACTCAGAACCTCTTGTAGAAGCCGACCGACAGGCCGTGCGGCAGGATCTCGACCAGCAGCGGGATCTTGCGCTGTGTCGCCCAATAGCCGAAAGCCGTGCCGAGGGCCCAGCCGGCCAGGACATCAGATTGCCAGTGTCCTTGGCTCTTCATCCGCCCGTAGCCGTCGTACAGTGGCAGCAGTTCCAGGGCCCAGATCCACGGGTGCTCGTGGCGATAGTCGAGAATGAAGGGTGTGACGAAGCTCGCTTGCAGCGTGACCTCGCCGCTCGGGAAGCTCTGATCGCCATGACCCGAAAAAAACGCGTTTGGCCCCCGGTTCTGATAAGGCCGAGCGCGGCTGAAGGTGAACTTCAGGACCTGGGCCGCCGCACCGGCGAACACCGATGCATCGGCCGCCTGCCAGAAGGTGTGGCCGAGACCCTTGTGATTACCCAGAAAGAGCGCGCCGGCGGCCTCTGCCGCCACCGTGCCGTACTCGAGGCCCAATTGCTTCGAGCGTGCGAAGATGCCGTTGTTGTCTTGCCTCTTAAGCGGGTAATCGATGCCGAAGGGCCCGTGACTGGTGCCCTCGTGGATGCGCATCGCGGCAAAGAATCCGACCGCCGCCGCCGTCGGCAGAACCCACCGCTTGCGCCACCACGCGTGAGCGCCGAGGCGCAGCGTGGGCGCCACCGTTGCCGGTGCTGACGAAGTCGTGCCGGCCGATGACTCGCCGTCGGTCCGTCTGCCGGCGGCGCCGGCCCGGATTGGGGCGGCGAGCAGCAGCAGGATGAGCGGTGCGCTCATCGGGCACGACGAGCGAAGCGGGCGCCGGTGCCCCGATCGGTCGCCGTGCGCGCCTCGTGTTGTGCGCCAGCGCGGCGCGATGGTCCGGTAATCCCCGTCTGATGCCGGGCGGCTCAGATGATATGCCGTGAGTGGCAATGTCTTCATGACAGCGGTCCTCGCAGGATAGCCTGTTCCCCTCGCTCACCTCGTCCCGTGGGTATCTGCGGCCGGCTTACCAGCCGGGCAGCATGCGCCCGAGCACCGTGTCGCGCTTGACCAGCCTGTGGTACAGCGCCGCGCCGACATGCACGGCGATCAGTCCGATCAGGATCCAGTACAGCGCGCCCGCGTGCACGTCCCCCAGCAGAAATCCGATCCGCTTGCCCTCCGGCACGAGCGCCGGCAGCGGTACAACGCCAAATCCCCGTACCGGCCAGCCGCGGGCGGATGCGGATGCCCAGCCCGCGAGCGGCATGAGAATCAGTGCCAGGTACAGCGCGACATGCGTCAGTCCGGCCAGCCGCTGCTGCCGCACCGGCAGCGGCGGTGCGGGCGGCGCGCGGTGCGTCAGGCGCCAGACGATGCGCAGCACGATGAGCAGCAACAGGCCGCTGCCGAGCGCCAGGTGGATTTTGATCATCGTGCCGAGCGGCGTACCGCGATGAATCGAGGGCATCACGGAGCCGATGATGTATTCGGCGGCAACCAGCAGTACGGTAAGCCAGTGCAGCGCGCGCGAGATCGGATCATAAACGGCGGGACTTTTGGCTTGTGTCTCGAGAACTGCAGGCATGATGCCTCTCCGTACCAAGGACACGACGGGTCGATTGGGGCGCGAGACCTTCAATTCCGCTGGGAGCTTACGGCGACGGGCGCCGGTCCGCTAGCGGCTTGTGCGGCCCGAGGCGGGAAACGCGATTCTCGGTGATGATTGACATCTCGTTGGAGCGGGACGTGTCGGCCGAGTTCCCCGCTGCGGCGCCCGTTGAGGCCCAAACCAATTGCACTCACATCATTGCTTGCTAAGCTGCCTGCCATGAGTACCTCGGACAGACAGGATTTCAACGACGCGCTGGAGCGTTGGAACGAGCGCTTCGCGCTACCGGGCTATCTGTTCGGGCTCGAGCCGAACGCCTTCCTGGTCAAGCAGAGCGCACGTCTGCGGCCCGGCTCCCGCGTTTTGTGCGTCGCGGACGGAGAGGGACGCAACAGCACGTTCCTCGCCGCCGCGGGACATGCTGTGACCGCATTCGATCTCTCGCCCGTGGCCGTGGAAAAGGCTCGGGCCCTGGCGGCGCAGCGAGGCCTCGAGGTCGACTTTAACATTGCGGGCACCGACACCTGGGAGTGGGCCACCGAGCGGTACGATGCGGTGGCGGCAATCTTCATCCAGTTCGCGGCGCCGGCGCAGCGGCAGGCGCTGTTCGCCGGTATGTGGCGCACGCTGCGGCACGACGGGCTGCTCCTGATCCAGGGATATGCGCCGAAGCAACTCGAATACCGAACGGGTGGGCCAGGCAAGCTCTA